>JBCCXA010000002.1 GCA_039192515.1 Verrucomicrobiota bacterium
ATATTGACTATTGTTGGGAAACAAATAATTCTGGGTTTTAATCAAATCTAAAGGCAAATAGTTATAATTGTTTGCGTAGATTTGAAGGTAAAATATTGAGTTCAGCACGATACTTTGCGACCGTGCGTCGAGCGAGATCAATGCCTCTCTCTTTTAAAACCTTAACTATCTCTGAGTCAGAAAGGGGCTTAGCAAGGTCTTCACGGCTAACAAGGTCAGCTATTGCATCTTTGATGCTGGTGTTAGCCAGAGACTTTCCATCGGCTGTTTGATAACCAGAAGTAAAAAAGTATTTTATGGGAAAAATACCCCATGGTGTTTGCACATATTTATTGGCAATAGCTCGGCTAACAGTAGTTTCGTGCACTCCAACTATATCTGCAACCTGACTCATCGTTAGTGGCTTAAGCTCGCTCACGCCATTATTGAGAAAATCCACTTGTTTGTGAGCAATTTGTTGCAGAATACTACTGATGGTGCTTTGGCGCTGGTGAAGGCACTTGATAAGAAATTTGCCTGCTCTTATTTTATCTCTTAGATAATCGCGTAGCCCACTATCTTTGGCGTTCTTTCCTAAAAGGTCCTTATAGGTATCGCTAATGCGTAAGCGAGGGACTGGTTCATCATTGAGCTGAACGGTCCAATTTCCATCACGTTCGACAAAAGCAGCTTCGGGTTGGACAACATTTTGAGGTTGGTCAGGCGAAAATGAAGCCCCTGGTCGTGGCTGAAGGTTACTAATATACGTTGCAGCTTCTTGTATTTGCGTAAGGCTGGCCTTATAGCGTCGTGCAAGATCTTGGTATCTTTTGCGTCCTAGCTCAGAGAGCGAATTTTTAACAATCTGGTATTCTAGGTCTCTTTCTTTGCCTCTCTGGCGAAGTTGTATCATGAGTGTTTCACGAAGGTCCATGGCAGCAATGCCTGGTGGGTGAAAGGTTTGGATGAGGTCCAAGGTTTCATGTGCCACTTTAATCTGCACTTGAGCTGCCATCGCTACTTCTTCAAGAGAGGCCTTGAAAAAGCCGTCATCGTCAACATTGCCAATGATTTCTTCGCCAACGCGCAGCACTTCTTCATTATTGGTAGAGAGTGTAAGCTGTCCAAGTAAGTGGTCTGAGAGGGTTTCTTGCTCAACTTGAGAATCAAAAAGAAACTGGCGTCTTTCCTGAGCCTCCGCAGACGTGTAACTACTTGGAGCATTTTGGCTAAAATATTCGCGCCAATCCTCATCATGTTGACGAAGCTCCTCTAATTCCTTGTCCCAATCCTCTTCTTCACTTGTTTCTTTCTCAGGCTGTGACTCGTCTAATACGGGATTTGCAACCAGCTCTTGTTGGACGAGGGTTCTCAATTCTAAAACAGGCGCTTGAAGAAGATGCAAGGACTGCTGCATCTGGGGAGAGAGAGTTTGTGATGTTTGCAGTGTCTGATGTAGCCCTACATTTGCCATATAGAGCATATTTTAGACCAACTATTTCTTGCAAGCAAACATAGTATTTGAGAGACATTAGATAGTGGAAATGAAATTAACAGTCTTGGGCAGTGGAAGTGCTGGTAATGCCACGCTAATTGAGTCAGATGAAGGCAAATTTCTAGTAGATGTTGGATTCAGCGGAAGAGAGATGGAGAAGAGATTAAATTTAGTTGGCGTGGGAATTAGAGAAATCCAGGCCATATTGCTAACCCATGAGCACATTGATCATACTAAGGGCCTAAATATTCTTGCTTGTAAACATGGGATACCAGTGTTTTGTAATCGCTTAACGTCGGAATACTTAAAGCCTAAGCTAAGTTCTTTTGGTCGTTGGAATCTATTTATAACAGGAAAGCCCTTCCGAATTGGCAATTTAGAAATAGAGTCATTTCCTATACCTCATGATGCTTATGACCCTGTTGGTTTCGTATTTCAGCGTGGACAAAAGCGCATTGGATTCTTAACAGACCTAGGGTATGCGACACATGCAGTTAAAGAAAGAATGAGAAAAGTGGATTTGATGATTCTAGAGGCTAACTATGATGGGCAATTATTAAGAGAGGATACAAAAAGACCTTGGGCTGTTAAGCAAAGAATTATGGCTAGACATGGACATTTATCTAATGATGGGGCTGCAGGACTGGTTGAAGAGGTGGTTACGAAGCGGCTCAATCATTTGATTCTTGGGCATCTTAGTGAAGATTGTAACCGGCCTGATCTAGCTGAAGGTTCTATTGGCAATGCCTTAAGAAAGCGCCATGCTTCTTGGGTGAAACTCAAGACAGCTTCGCAGTTTGAACCTTCAGAAAGTATAGAGCTTTAGCGTTCTTTCACGGCTTAGGAATCATTTTTAGGGCGTCTGGCCTCGTAACCCCGGTCTTCAATGGTGTTGTTCACATATCAATGTTAAGAACTTCTGACGCAAGATGCTTGGAGAATAAGTCTATTCTTTAGCTTTCCATCTCTTTTAAAATCTTTTCTCTGTAAGTTTGCCAAATAAAACTAAAAGCAGGCGCGCACTTTGTGGGATGGCGATGGATAAGTTCTGAGATGTCATTGGGTGTAAACCATTGAACTTTTTTAATCTCGTTAGGACAAGGCTTAAAAGGGCCTAAGTGGTGGCCGAGGTAAAGTTTTACAAACTCGTTATCTGTCTGAGGAGTGACTTGGATATAAGCAATTTCTTTAAAATCTGGAGCAGGCGAAATGCCGAGTTCTTCAATGGTTTCACGTATTGCTGCTGTGAAGTAGTCTTCCCCTCTATCCACATGGCCGCTGGCGGAAGAGTCCCATTTGTTAGGATGCCGATCTTTTTCTTTTGATCGGAGTTGTAGAAGAATTTGGCCAGTATTGTTGTAAATGAGCATATGTGTGGCTCTATGAAGATGGCGCTTTTGGTGAATGATTGACCGGGGCGCATCTCCAATTACCTCATCTTTTTCATTAACAATGTCAAAAATATCTTCCATTTATGTTAGTTATCCTAGATTGACTATAAAGAAGAGCGATATTTTAGAAAAAGTTGCCACCAGTCCTTTACATCTATGTGTTGAGGACGTTCATCTAGTGGAATATTAAGCGTGTTTCTGAGTTTTTTGCGTCGTTGCGAAAAGCCTATTTTTACGAAGTGGTGAAACTTGGATCTCTGTTCTTGGCTTGGATATGGCTCTTTTCTTTCTAAGCGTAAAATAGCAGATTGCACTTTAGGTTGTGGATAAAACACGTCGGGTGTAAGCGTTCGCTTTATAGTTATTCTAAAAAGGTGCTGAAGAAATACGGTGGTAGCACCATAATCTTTGGTGTTTTGACAGGCTAAAAGGCGGTCGCCAACCTCTTTTTGGATGGTGATAACTAATTCCTTAGGAAGATCAGAAAATTTACCAATTTCAAGCAGGAGAGGGGTGGTGATGTTATAGGGCAGGTTTCCAATAAGTCCTTGAGGTGCTGGATGTTCAACCAAGGTATTCATAACATCACCGTGGACCACAGTTAGTTGGTCTCGTGAGAATAGATTAGCGAGATGTCGGCAATAGCCCATGTCTAATTCAAAAGCAGTTATCTTTCGCCCTTGGTTAATAAGATGTTCTGTGAGAACTCCAAGGCCGGGCCCAATTTCGTAAACAGCCTCTTTTATAGGGGTTTTAAGGTAACTGACGATTTGTAGACAAATATTTTCATCAATGAGAAAATTCTGACCTAAGTGCTTAAGTGGACATAGATTTTTTTTTTCTAAAAATTTTTTGATTTGAGCAAGAGTCACAAGGAGTAAATCCTACGGGCCTATCTCGCGCTATCCTTCAAGATACAAGTAGTACATCTCGGAGATAACTGGACATTCATGTGTGCTATACTGCTAGAGCTCATCATTTAAAATCTCGTAAATTTCTTGTAGCGTACTAAATGCAGGGAGGACAATCTTTTTTCTGCTATGCATAAAAAACAAACCGTGAGAGTGGTCGGTGATTTGGTTGAGTGAATCATACTCTATCTGAGTTGCGTTTGCGGTCGGGTTTGTGGCCAATTGGTACGGAATGTAGAGGCAAAGTATGAGATTGTCGCCAGCGTAATCCTTTGCGGTGTGAATGGAATTCAGGAGGTCTTGCGTATACTGTGTGGTCATATTCTTACTCTTTGCATACTTGCTGTATAGTATCGATTGGTCATCAACTACCAGAAAGTAGCCACGTATGTTGTACTGCAGGGCTAGGATGGCTCGCTGAGCTAGTGAGGCAAGAGAAACAGTGCGTATAGTACTAGGCTCCAGTCTCTTTATTCTAGGATGGTAGAGTAGGCTATTTTTGCCAAAGGCTCCAAAAATGAGCCGTGAAGACCAGTTAGGGATTTCGAAGAGAGATTTTTGGTCATTGGCAATTCTATATCCCATTGATTTAGCATCATTGATGACCGTGCGAACTTCCTCCTCGCTCATTGGTTGAGATGGTTTCGGTAGTGCTATACCAGCAGAGAGAAGGACATTGATGCGTGTATTGTCGAAAGCTTGAAGCGTATTTTGATAAAGGTCATCAGGCTCATATGTATGGGTGTAAAAAGCACTGGCACCTGCTGACCCAAAATTGGTAGTCGTAATAATTCCTACGGTTCTAGCTTTACGTTGAGCAGAGTATAGAAGTGTATCTACAGTTTTATTTTGTTCGTTATAACCTACTTGGCCTGGAGGTATAAGCTGACCCGATGCAAGAGATGAGAGAAGCTCGCGAGGTGAGCTTTTCTGATAATCAGTTAGGTGTGAAGTGATAATAGTGGATTGATTAAAGAGTGAATAGAGTTTCTGAGAAGAAAGAGGGTTATCTTGAGTGGCTTTGGAAAATAGCTCTGGAGAGACCGCAGGAGCTATAAATAGGATAATAGCGTGCTCTTTAGGGTGCACATAGTAGCGCATGTAGACAGCAGCTAAGAAGCCAAAGGCGAGTATAAGGATAAATCCAGTAATGCGAGTTGTCCAAGTCATGCTCTTTTGCGACTTGAGTAAGGATGGTGGTCTGGGATTTTAAACTCAAGTTTTAGATTTGTTTTAAAATATTGGTTAAATAGGTTACTCTTTTTTTGGAAAGCTGAGATTTCATTGGCGCAATTAGTTGAGCTAACGGCGGTTAAAGTCCATGTTTCTTCCGAGAGGTTGAAAAAAATTTCAGAGATTAATGACGAGTGCGAACGGTCTAAAGCATCAGCAATTCGTAATAGAGCGGCATTAATGGTGACTATTTTTTGATCATTAGGGGATAGGGATTGAAAGGCCTTATGTTTAACTTTCGGTAAAGCTTTCCGATGGTAGCGCGCGATTTGAGCAATGAGGATGACATCTTGAATATTAGTTGAATGCCATTCGTGCTCAAGAATCATTTGAGCAGAAATCTTATGGTGTTTTTTTCCAGTTGGTGATTGTGACCAACCAATGTCATGTAGTAATGCGGCTGCTTCTAGGATTTTTCTTTCCCTAGTGCTAAATCGGTGGATTTTTTTGCTTTGATCAAAGAGTGATGTGGCGAGAGCATGAACTTGGAGGACATGCTCAGGCTCAAGCTCAATTTTTTGCATGTAATCATTAGCTTCTTTGAGCATGTGTTCGTATAGATTAGCAGACATGTATGACTTTTTTGATAGGTTCGCTACATATCCAATTTGACCAAGCTCCAATACGGACACCTCTATTTGAACAGATCAAACTTTTCATTTCAAATGTTTCAAGGGCGGTTGATAAAACTAAAGTTCCAGCTGTTATAATGTCGGCACGGTCAGATGGAATATGGAACTTTCTTGCTAGTTGTTCGGCACTATAAGAGGAAAGAGTTTGGAGGAGTTGCTGGATTTTGGACCTAGAAATCCGAGTTCCTTCAGTCTGATGCTGTGGCTGCTTTATGCCTTGTTCTCTCAGTGTCATGCAAGCTAATGCGTAGCTTGTGCCCCCTGAGGCAATCATTTCTTGGGGAAAAGTAGAATAGGCACTCATTTCAAGGAGTTTCTTTTTGATGCGAAGAAATTTTGAGATGATGAGGTCTTGGGCCCTTTTGATATTAGGTGCAGGCGGTGGGAGCTTTTGTATTAGGGTCTCTTGGATTCTGACTGCACCGAGTGGAAGGCTTCGACAGAAAGTTAGTCTTTCATTTTCTCCAGCAAGTATCTCAATACTACCTCCTCCCAAATCACTAGCTAGAATAGGTTTCGTTCGCCACTTTTTATGAGTCATAAGCGCTTGGTAGACAAGCTGACCTTCAAGCTTTCCCGATACAATACGTATGGGGCATCTAATTATTTGCTGAGCAGGTGCTAGGAAATCTTGGCTATTTGTAGCCGATCTAGTTGCACTTGTTCCTACTGCAACAAGCTTGAATGCATCAAAAGACTCAGTTATTTTTTTAATTTCACGCAAAACCATAAGCGACTCTTTGATTGCTCTTTTGCTAAGTCTACCAGTTTGATTCATTCTTGTAGCTAGCCGAGTTGGATAACGTTTTTCTTTATGGATATGAAGATTTCCATTGAATTGCTCGGCTAGCATTAGCTTTATAGTATTGCTGCCAAGATCAAGAACAGCGCCGCGTGTTTTCATTCGTTTCATGGATCGATCCGGGCTTTTTTAGCCGCTATGGGATGGATAAGACAATGTTAAATTATATAATTATAGATTTTTTTGTGAGGATTGAGTAGATCTAGTTGTCCTTATATCAATATAAATAAGCATTAGCTTGAAAATCATAAGAGGCATTGCTTAGCTTCATAGCTTAGTGATGAGTGATTTGGATAAAAAACTTAAAGATGCGGTTGATGCTGGGAAATTAATGGGATCTTCTGCTGGGAACATCAAATTGTATTTCCAGCAACCTGGCTGTGAACAATGGGAAAAAGATAGCATGGCGGAGCTGCTGGGAAAGGAGCAGTGGAGAGAATTAAATGACCGCTTTTTCAAGACGTTGGCTTTCGGAACTGGAGGGATTCGTGGCCGCACCATTGGACGCGAAGTCACTTCAGTCGAACGTGGCACTTCCATGGAGTTAGATTGCCCTCAATATCCTGCAGTGGGGACTAATGTGATGAATTTTTTCAATATTGGTAGGGCAACCCAAGGCTTGTGTAGCTATTTATCTAAAAAGTTTACTGATGTGACGCCCAAGCTGGTCATATCCCATGATACGCGTTTTTTTTCTAGACAATTTGCCGAGCTGACTGCGAAAACCGCATCTGAAATGGGGTTGAGTGCTTATTTATTTGAGGCAGATCGCTCGACTCCCGAGCTTTCATTTGCCGTTCGTTTTTTAGAAGCTCATGCAGGCGTGATGATTACTGCTAGTCATAATCCTTCACATGATAATGGCTATAAGGTCTATTTTCAGGATGGGGCACAGATAGTTGAACCGCATGCCTCAGGTATAATTAAAGAGGTGTTAGAGGTGAAATCAGGCCGCGTGCAGAATATGGCTCGAAAATTAGGGGTTATCCATTCCATTAGCCAAGAGGTGGATAAGGCTTATGCGAATGGAGTAGGTTCTTTGGTGCTAGATGCTGATTTGATCAAGCAGCAAGCGGGTTCCCTAAAAATCGTTTTTACACCGATTCACGGAACGGGAATGAGAACTATCCCTGATGTGCTTGGTAAATTTGATTTTCGCTTTAGTGTCGTGCCGGAACAAGAAAAGGGCGATGGGCGATTCCCTACGGTGAAGTCGCCCAATCCTGAGAATGCAGAAGCTCTAACATTAGGGATAGAGCAAGCAAAAAGAGAGCAAGCAGATTTATTAATGGCTACAGATCCAGATGCTGATCGAATGGGTGTTGCTGTAAGGAATTCTATAGGTGAATACGAGGTCATTACTGGTAACATGATTGGAACAATTATGGCAGCATACAGATTAGAAAAGCTCTTCGAACAGAGCATATTGAACAGTGCAAATGCGAAGAACGCCGCCTTGATTAAGACATTTGTAACAACGGACCTACAGAAGGTATTAGCAGAGTCGTATGGTGTGAAATGTGTTGAGACCTTGACAGGGTTTAAGTATATAGGAGAGAAGCTTGGTGGTTATGAAGAGCAAGCTGGAGGAAGAGGAGATGCTTCTGATATAGAATGGCGTTCTAAGTTATTAGAAAAGAGCACTTACTTCGTCTTTGGTGGTGAGGAGAGCTATGGTTACTCGGGTGGCGACTATGTTCGAGATAAAGATGCGAATGCCGCAGTTCTAATGTTTGCTGAGGCTGCGGCTTACACAAAAGCAAAGGGAATAACAGTTCTCGAATATTTGGATCAGATTTACTTAAAGTTTGGCTTTTATTTTGAAAAGTTAGGAACACTAACTTTTGAGGGAGCGGAAGGAGCGGCAAAGATCCAGAAGCTTCTGCAGTCTTATAAGGATGAGGTGCCTGAGCATTTTAATAATTTGAAAGTTGAAAAAGTGCAGAATTTTAAAGAGGAAGATTATCAAGATATAGACGGTAAGGCTATTCCAAAAGAATTGATGCTTATATTCCACTTGTCAGGCGGCGCAAGAATCGCGGTGCGTGCTTCAGGAACTGAGCCCAAAATTAAATTCTACTTCTTTAATAAGGCAACAGTTTCCAATCAAACAGATCTACCTTCAGTTAAAACCACTGTCAAAGAAGGTTTAGAGTCTCTGTGGCTCTTCACTCAAGAAGATGTTCAGAAGCGAATTGCTTAGGTTTGTTAGTTTTCCCATTTTAGCAAGGAATAAAAATTTTTATAAAAATAAACCATGGGACAATCAATGTCCCATGGTTTATGGAATGATGTTCTCATCGAAAATAAAAAGGAGAACATCATTATGGAAACATACATACATTGCTATCAGTGTGGAGAAGATATGAATCGCCCAGATTGGGAGGCTAATGCTTGCAGTTGTATACATTGCGACAGCGACATATCAGACTCAAGCTGGGAAAGAAGAGGTTTTACGGAATCGCCTTTGGCAAGAGCAAGGCATCGGATAGATCTAAGTGATTTTTTAAATAGGAGGCCAGCTTATGTTAGCTAAGATTCTTTGCCCTCTTTCACTGTTATTAGGGGTAATTTGCGTTATGCACGGACTCTTCATGTTGGAAATAGCGCCTCTCTATACCCTATACGCTTGTTGTTTGAGTATCATGTGGTTTGCTTTGGCTGAGGAAGCATTCGAAAGCGGGAGGAATGAAATTAATTGGCGTAAGTGGTATGGCCAAAATATTCAGTCTGATAACAATAAGTTTAGTATGCCAAGTCTGGACTAGCTGAGAGTAGCCTGTATATTCCTGCTCATGTTCAGATTTCCTAAAGTGGATTTTGATGGCTATTTGTTTGACTGTGATGGCACCTTGGTTAATTCCATGCCAGTTCATTATAAGGCCTGGTGTGAGGCCCTGAAAGAGCATGATGCTCCTTACGGTTTTCCCAAGGATCTGTTTTATGACTTAGGAGGAACGGCAACTGACCATATAGTGAATATTCTCAATGAAAAGTATGGAGGGAATCTAGACGCAAAAGAGGTAGCTCATACAAAAGAGAAACTTTTCATGGAGAGAGTATGCGAAGTAGAACCTATTGGACCTGTGGTTTCACTAGCTCGTGAAGTGTCTCGCGACCAAAAAGTGGCTGTTGTCTCTGGGGGTTTTCGCAGAGTCGTGATGCGTTTGTTGGAATCAGTTGGTTTAGTCGACACCTTTAAAATTGTGGTGACTCCTGCGGATGTGGCAAAAGGTAAGCCAGCTCCGGATATGTTTTTATTGGCCGCTGGAAAACTGGGAGTTGCGCCCGAAAGGTGCCTGGTGTTAGAAGATGGTATAATGGGTGTCCGCGGAGCAGCTGCAGCAGGAATGTGTAGCTATCTTATCCCTCGACTAGACTTAGGAGAAGTCTGAAGTGAGCCATACTTATAGTGTAGCAACGTTTGGTAGCTTTGGTGATCCAGCTGAGGTTATTGAGCTTAAGGACAAAGAGCTTCCTAAGCTCGGCCCTGGAGAGGTGCTGGTGAAAATGCTTATAGCACCAATTAATCCAGCGGATCTTAATATGATTCAAGGTGTGTATGGTGTGAAGCCTGAGCTTCCTGCTGTGCCTGGAATTGAAGGAGTAGGAGAGATTCAAGAAGTTGGTGAGGGTGTTTATCAGGAAGAAGTCTTTGTAGGTGCTTTAGTCAAGTTACCGGTGACGACAGGAAGCTGGTGTCAAAGGGCTGTTGTTTTTGCTGGAGACTTGTTGGTATTTCCTCATGGGTTAAGCCCAGAGCAGGCTTCAATGATGTATGTAAACCCCCCAACGGCTTGGTGCATGCTGAATCATTTTGTCAAATTAAAGCCTGGAGACTGGGTGATTCAAAATGCAGCTAATTCAGCAGTAGGTAGGTCTGTTATACAGATTTGCGCTGCGTGTGGCATTCAAACAATCAATGTTGTGAGAAGAGATTCTCTGATCGACGAACTGAAAAGCTTAGGAGCTGATATTGTTATTTTGGATAGTAGTGGGTTCCATAAAAAAGTCCGCAAGGAATTAGGTGATGACTTGCCCAAGTTAGGGCTTAATGCGGTAGGGGGTGAGAATGCTGCTAGTGTCGCTAAGTGCTTAGCTCCAGGTGGAATTCATGTTACTTATGGTGCTATGGGAATGAAACCCGTTTCAATAGCCAATAGCCTTTTAATTTTTGCGGATATGACTTTTAAAGGTTTTTGGATGACTCGCTGGTATAATGAGGCTAGTTCTAAGGACATTGATGTTATGATGCAATCTCTTGCAAGCTTAGTTGTCGAAGGAAAACTTAAGCTTCCGATAGAAAAAATTTACGATCTTAGCCTTATTAAGGAAGCTATATCACATGCTCAATGCGGTGGGAGAGCCGGTAAAATCCTGCTGCGTCTCAGCTAGTTCTAGCAGGCTAGCTGAGCAGGGAAATAAAAAAACCTTGCTGAAAGAAACAAGGCTTGAGCATAGGCTCTGAAATTGGAATCTAATACCAATTATGAATTAGATCTGCTGGAGGAACCGGGTCTATTTGACCTGAATCCAAGGCTGGCATTTTAATTGTTTGGGTTGGAAATGGAGATGTAATGAGGTCAAATGTGCCTACGAAGATATCCATAACCATGCGGCTTGCTCCTCGAACTAAGCCCACACTATAACCCACTGTAGGTCCTTCGGTGAGTGTAAGTTCGTAGGTAGAGTCCAGAAGTTCCGCTGGCGAAAATGCTATGTTAGCTAATGCTGTTCCTGCTTTGTCATAAAAAGTAGGCTTAGGTGGCATCTGTATATCTGCCTGGCTCAACGAAATAAATGTCCCTAAACACAGAATAGTCAAAAAATATCTCATGCTAGAGTTTTTACGTGATTTATTGGAATAAAGCAAGATAAATATGATATCGAACAACTTGGTCTTTAATTTGAGTATTTTCTCAAAATAAAATAAATTACTGTAAAAGGCTGGTGTTCTAACTGGTCTGGCAAGACTGGTTTTGGATCCGCTTCGACTATGAAACCGCTAAGTATTAAAATTCTGAATGATGAGCTATGGTTCCCAAGTCCTGAGGAGGCCAGGCCGGATGGGCTTTTAGCTATTGGAGGGGACCTCTCCCCAGAAAGGCTTATACTAGCCTATCATCGAGGCATTTTTCCCTGGTCGGTTGAACCCATTTCCTGGTGGTCTCCGGATCCAAGGGCTGTTTTTGATATGCATCGTTTTCATTTATCGAGACGAGTGCAAAGGGTCATTAAGCAAAGGAAATTTGCAGTGACCTTTGATCAAGCTTTCGAGCAGGTTATAAAAAGCTGCGCGAAGCCAGCCAAAGGCAGAGAGGAAACATGGATTTCACAAGAATTTATTGCTGCTTATTCACAATTGCATAAAAGGGGGTATGCGCACAGTGTTGAGTGCTGGCTTAATAAAGAATTAGTTGGGGGTGTATATGGGGTGAGTTTGGGAGCCTTTTTTGCTGGAGAGTCCATGTTTTATAGGGAGTCAAATGCGTCAACGGTTGCTTTGTTTCACCTTATGGAAAGGCTGCAAAAATCAGGCTATCAGCTCTTTGATACCCAGATGCTAACCAATCATACTGAGCGTTTAGGAGCTTATCATATTCCAAGGTCTGAGTATTTGAAGAGGTTAGAGATAGCGCTGAGAACCATTACCGTTTTTTAAAAAGTGATGTCACTTCATATCATTTTAACTTCTATGAAGCCTGAATGATACCGTGAAGACCAAAAGATCTGTGCAAGATCTTGACCCGCACAAGCATAGAGACTCTCTTACAGGAATCTCACCTTATTAGAACCATGTCTCTAATCTATCAGGATTGACACTCCGTGCGTTTGATCGAAGCTTATAAGGTCTGCGCTCAGATAACGCGATAGATACGTCCTGGTCGACTCTCTTGCTTGTGGTTTAAGCTATATACTCATGATTTTGAATAAGAAACCTTTGATGAATCTTGGAGCAGGCTTTTGATTATGAAGTATCAGGTAGGCAAACATTGGTCACTTTTGGGCTACTCTCAGCAATCTGGTATGCGCTTCCAGCTGAATAATAATAGCCAGTGTTCAACTAAGAAAGTATCACACCCGTAGGGATTCGAACCCCAAACCTCCTGATCCGTAGTCAGGTGCTCTATCCAGTTGAGCTACGGGTGCAAAGATAAAGAAATTAAAAATATAGAGATAGTCTACGGGGATCAACTTAAAAGATTGTAAAAATGAAACCGCCCGCCGTTCAGAAACGGCGGGCGAACAGGAGGCCGAGGAACGTACTCTCGGATTCGGAACGAAATTAATGATATGTAAATGTATCTAAGTCTTCATACAGGAGCTCTTTTCTATACGTCAAAGAAGTCCGAGTGTTCATGTTGTTAGCTGCTGAAGCATGGGAACAAGTAGGCAGATGTCCATGTTCTTGTAAATGGACCTTAGAAATGTTTTTTGGACGCTTTAATTCATTGCTAAAAAAGTAATGTCTCCCTGTATGGTCCTGGAACAAAAGTCCTTTACTAGCAATTTTTTTACCAGGCTGATTCTCTACATAATGAGTAAAATAATGGACATTTGCCCCAACACTTAAAAATTGGTGGTAGAGCTTAATTAGACCAGAATGATAAAGTGCGGGATTTGAGTCCGTTTGCCTATAGGTGACACTTTTTACTTCGAAACTTTCATCTCCCGCTAATGCGGGTCCAGTAAGGCTTAGCGGAAGATTTAATACTATAGTTGCTTTTACGATAAGTAAATATGGATGATAAAATAACCTATGATGTTTTAGCCCAACTGTAATGATCTTGCTCACAAGATATTCATCGGAGTAAGTTAAATATTTTATAATGTGGTGACTTAACTCCCAGGTTGGAGGGGAAATTTTTTACTGCTAAAGAAAATCTATAATCTCCATACGGATCTGGAGAAGCTTTTTTGGAATAAGTGCTACAATGAGGAAAATTCTGCCTCTCGTTGGCATTTAATAAAACAGAGATTGGCTAACTATTATTTTTTACTGCCTTAAGGCTTGCGGCAGCGATCTTCTTTAACAGCTTTTCAAATTGAGCTATTTCTTCTGGAGTAAGGGATGCAGTAATTTCACCTTTAAGCTTTTCAGCAAGAGGAATGATCCCTTGGTAGCATTGAGCACCCTTTTCAGTAATAGAAAGCATATTACACCTCTGATCGTTGGGGTGAGGCTTGCGGGTAAGTAGGCCATCTTTTTCCATTCTATTCATAAGAGAAGCAATAGTGTTAGCGTCACTTGTCATCAAGTTAGTCATATCTTTTTGAGACAAGGACCCATCAGGATGTTCGGTAAGCCATCTTAAAACTGTAAACTGGTTAGGTGTAAGATTCTTGTTTTGAGCTAGTAGACGTTGTCTAAAAGCTTGATTTAAAGAAAACCACGCCGAACGAAGCAGAGGTGGGAATCCGGTAGTAGAGAGGGTTTCATTCATATACTTAGTTAACTAGATAGAGAAAAGTAATAGTATAATGCAAGATTTTAGTTATACGCCATAAAACTGCTGTTTAATTTAGGATCACTGAATTCGTCAGGTCTCTCTCTAAAAAAGTGATCAGCAATAAATTTTCTAAATAAATTCTCTCACAGAGTTATGTACCAGTCGAAGTTAAATTATCTGGTAAATTTAGGTAATATACCTATTTTCATACTTTCATAATTAATATGACGAGCATTCTCGCAAAGATATTCGCACGCTTCAAAGGGAAAGCAAAAGATACTAGAGCAGGAAGCTCTTCTGTCGAAGTTGAAGAAGAAGCTGATGGTCGCTCAATTACTAAAGAAGCTATTAACAAGCTTCCGTTGAAGCGCTACGAGGGGCCAATCGTCTGGGTAGATTCAGACAAAGCAGCAGCCCGAGCTATTTTAGAATTGGAAGCAGAGAAGGTCCTAGGCTTTGATACAGAGACCAAGCCTTCTTTTCGTAAGAAACAATCTTTTTTACCCTCTTTGCTACAATTTGCGACTTCAGATAAAGTCTTCTTGTTTCGTTTGCCTTCATTAAAAAACTTTGCAGGTTTCGCAGAGATCCTTTCTGATAAGAAAGTGCTAAAAACTGGTGTTGCCCTGGATCAAGATATCAAAAAGCTTAACGAGATTTTTGAATTTGAACCAAATGGCTTTGTGGATTTGGGAAAGCTAGCACAAACCCATCAATTTCGTCAAACAGGCTTAAGAAATTTATGCGCGATTCTTTTAGGATTTCGTTTATCAAAAGGGTCACAAGTGACGGATTGGAGTAAGGAAAAATTATCAAGTGCTCAAATTAACTATGCTGCTACGGATGCGTGGGCTAGCCGAGAACTTTATATTTTCATGAAAAGAAGCTCTGAATGGGAAGTTTAACTATAAGTTACGCTTGCCGCTAGAATGAATATCTCTAGTACTATGGAGGGGTTCGTAGAGCCAATGGTCACATATTTGATATGAAGACACTTATTATCCCAGACATCCATAATCGCATCGATTGGGTAAATGATTTCCTTCAATCAGTGCCTCACGATAATCTCGTTTTTCTAGGGGATTTTTTTGATAGAGAAACAGAGTATGCGCAAACCATGCGAACAGCTATTTGGTTAAAAGAAACCCTTATGCGCTTTCCTAATGCCACTTTCTTACTGGGTAACCATGATATGCACTATCGCTTCCCACATAATGACTATTTAAAATGTTCGGGTTACACGGAAGAGAAGCAGATGATCATTAATTCAATTATTACGAGTGATGACTGGAATCGCTTTCAGCTTTATAAAATTGAGCAAGGTTGGCTAATCAGTCACGCTGGGGTTTCTGATGTCGTTTTCCGTCCTCCGGGAAGGACCTTGGACTTGAAGTGGATTGAGCAAAAGTGTAATGAGGCTATAATTAGTGCTGCATTAAATGAACCACATGACGCAATCGAGCCAGACGTTTCAAGAGGAGGAAAGACTCGTGAAGGCGGAATTATTTGGCTGGACTGGCAGTTGTTTAAACCACTACGCAATATTCACCAAATCGTGGGACATACTGTTGGAAATGACGTGCGCGAAAGAAAATTAGAAAAAAATGGCCAGGTTATTAGCTGGAATTTTTGCATCGACTGCGCATGTCGTTACGTAGGTGTTTTGCAGGATTCCCAGTTTCAAGTAATCGATACGGGCATTTATGATCCAGTTTGGTTCGAGCAAGAGCAGCACATGGCACAAGAAGAAGCAAGCTAGCCGTATTTTAAATCCTGATTAAGTAATAAAAATTTAATGAGATAGGTAAAGACTTGAACCGGAGGAAAAGAGAGTCCACGAGGATGTATTTAGTTATATCGTCTGAGCTTAGCTTTTACAAGCAAGCGAAGGCGAAAGTAAAGATTCCTAGGAAGTAGAAACGCAGAAGCGCTTTGGATCTTTAAATTGAATTAGAACTAGTTCTCAAATTACGTATTTACATTTAAAACAGCCTCAATAGCAGAATGTAGGCTATTCCTCATGACCAAGAACTTTGAGAACCTGGGTTACCGTATTTGAATGAGATTTCTCATTGCTATTGGACTCTTCGGAGCCGTGGTGAATTAGAAGTTCTGACTCTTCCACGTATTTTGTCTTGTTGTCCTCAAGGACCTGATAAAGAAGGCGGTTACTTTCTCGCAAACGTGCTACAAAACTTTTTATAAGGATAGATACCCAAGGAGGTAAGCTTGAAAGGTGATTGTTGAATTCCTTTCTATCTATAAAGATGCATCTGGTAGGACCAAGGGCTCTAGCAGATGCACATCGTGGATGATGGTCGATTAATCCCATTTCACCAAACATACCCCGCACACCAATACGGCCCAGCTGGAGCTCAGCTGATTTGCCATCCTTATCATTAGTGACCGTATGAAAAATCTCGACGACTCCATCTTTTACGATATAGACACCATCAGGTACTTCATTTTCAGAAAAAATAATTTCATCTTTCTCGTAGCAGCGAATCTCGCCCTGTGAAGAATCTTGATGATTTTTTTCCACTTCCATCTCATTCATGTATAGAGGATTAGGGCTTAGCTGTCGAATATCTATATCAAACAAGTTAGCCTGTGGTTCTAAGACCTGAGGCAATAGCATTGACAGAAATTAATAAGTCTGTAAGCAACTTGGATTTCTGTGTGGAGGATTTCGTGCTACGCCAATCTTTTAAAAGCTGTATTTGCTCGCGATGGAGGATGGAGAGTGGTTCTTGACGGAGGTGAAGAGTTTTATGAAGGCGAGGTCTTCTTTGCTCCAAAGAATTTCCTCCAAACAATAGATTAATCATATACTCTGTTCGTAGCCATTCTTGTTTTATGGCGTTGTAAAACTTTTTGCAGATTGCTGGGTCTTTAGTAAGTTGCGCATAATGATAGGCGATTTGCATATCAGCACTGTGCATGCTGGTGTCAATATTACTTAAGACATAACGAGTGAAGGCCCATTTTTGAATTCTCCTTTGTAAAAGAATAAAGAGATCTGGCTTTTCAGAGCGTAGTTTTTCTAGTGCTGAACCCGTACCAAACCATCCTGTAAGATAGAAGCGTGATTGATTCCAGCTAAAGACCCAAGGGATAGCTCTGAGATCAGCAAGTGATTTAGCTCCTGTTCTGCGAGCAGGCCTTGAACCAATCCTACTTTGCTCAAGCACATCAATCGGTGTTGCGGAACGATAAAAGTCGATGAATCCTTTAGTATTGAGAAATTCTCTGTAGACGTTTTCACTCCAATTAGCTAGCAGCTCAGCTACTTGATGCTCTTCTTGTTCTTCTGCGTGGGCGTTCTTGTGTCGCAAAGTAGTCGCGGCTGTGCCCGCTAGAAGTAACTCTAGATTATAAGTAGTTGTAATGAAATTAGTATACTTTTGCGCGATGGACTCACCTTGTTCTGTGAGTCGTATTTTTCCGTTAGTAAGACATCCGGAAGGTAGTGCCTCTAAGAAGCGATGAGTCGGCCCTGCGCCTCGGCTAATGGTTCCTCCCCGTCCATGGAAAAAAGTAAAAGAGAGGCCATGTTTTTTAACAAGTTTGGTGAGCTTTAACTGAGCTTGATGTAGCGACCATTGAGAAGTAATGATACCTCCGTCCTTGTTACTATCACTATAACCTACCATAATGTGCTGATTGAGCATTTTTGGAGTAGAGGTTTTTTTCGCCTGTGCTTTTAGCGATGCTTTGATCGCAGGGATCGACAAGAGTTGATCCATAATGAGAGAGCTTTGTTTAAGGTCTCGAATCGTTTCAAATAAGGGTACAACTGGTAACGGGCAGATGAGCTGTTTATTTTTAAAAGTAGCTAGGCCAGTTTCTCTAGCAAAAAGATAGATAGCTAGCAAGTCTGTGACATCCCTTGTCATGCTTACAATAAGGCATCCTAGACCCTCGGTTCCATATTGTTTTACGTGCTTAGTGAGAACCCGGTAGCATCCTAAAACGCGACTTGCTTCATCTTCCATAGGCGTGTTAGGAGGAAGGAAAGGGCGAGGAGACTTCAGCTCTTTGAGAAGGAATGAAAGCTTTTTTTCATAGGGCCATTCTGGGTAGAGACGCCCATCCGGAATTTTAGCAGATGATAAAATCTGAGAAATAGCAAGATCATGAAAGGCACTGTTCTGGCGAATATCTAAAGAAGCAAGATGAAAGCCAAAGGTTTCTACTATGCGAATAATAGGATCTATTTCAATCTGAGCGAGCCTTCTGGCCCCTACTTCTAGCAAGCTTTCTCTGAGTATGTTTAGGTCAGATAAGAGTTCCTTAGGACTGTGATAGGCAAGGGAATGCTCTTTAAACTTTAGGTACTGATCATGATTTTCACCGAAATCTATAGGTAGTCGGTCCAAAATAAGATTAGAGAACTGACGGAATGGCTCTTTACTATGGTATTGCTGTTGGGTTGAAGATAATTCGGGTAAAAGCCTAGAATGTCTTTTAAGAGCTTTAGTCAAGGGTTCTGGGCACGGGTAAAAGTCAGTAGATAAAGCCAACTTTCGTGGGAGTGGATTTAACTCTCTATAAATGATTAATAGTGCCTGTGTTCTTAGTTCCTCTAGAGTTTTTTCTGTGACATCAGGTGTGACAAAGGGGTGGCCGTCTCTATCACCGCCAACCCAGGTGCCAAACCTTACATTTGGGAAAGCACTCGGTTCATTTAGGTTTTTAGGTGAAAAACCTTTCTTTTCCCAGGCTTGCAGGAGTGAAGTGTCCAGAGCCTTTAATGCGTGAGGAAATACATCTCGTAAGTGGTGGAGAATCGCTTTTTGTTCATGCTGTATATCGGGTTTGCGCGAGCTGATCTCACCTGTTCTCCATATACGCTCAAGAACCGCTTTAATTTTCTCACGATTTGAGGAGAGTTCATTTTTTGTCCACATTTTGTTTTCCCGTTCGACCATCAGAATATACAGCTCACGGTGCTGACGCAGAACTGTGGCTCGTTTGGCTTCAGTAGGATGGGCTGTAAGAACGGGTTCAATACATATATGGGGTAGGATTTTACTAATTTCGTTTTCTGAAATTTTTTGTTTTTGTAGCTGATTGAAATAATCAAGCCATAGTCCTGGTTCAGGCACATTGGGATTTCGGTCGGAGCGTTGACGCCGCATTTGTGCAGCAGCATTCTCCTCTATCATATTGAGGAGTTGGAAGGTGATGGAATAGGCCTGGTAGAGTCGGCTAGAAAGGCCTTTTCGTTTACGGTTTTTTTGCTGCGTCCATGGCAATGCACTTGCTACATCATTTTCACCTAGCTCAAATAAAACTTCCTGAAAGCATTCCATAAGAAAGTCCAAATCGCTAGAAATCTTATGAAACCCAATTTTTACGAAGTCTTGTTTAGCCATAACTTGCGTAATCTAAGAGCAAATGCCGTCTCGTGCAAGTAGGTAGATATATGATGATGAAATAGCCTGGAGGACAATTATGCTATTTCTTTTTCTTTTTAGATTTAATGATTGCTTCAAAACTAGGGATTTCTTGCTCCAATCCATGGCTTTCAAATAATGTAATGGCCATGCGGGCGGTATATTTTGGATCTAGTGCATCTTCGTAATTGCTCCAGTCGAAGTCTTTTAGAGCTGAGACAACCGGTTTGGCTTCTTCGCCCATGTAATCGAGAATGTTTAATGTATGGAGTTTGGTATATGATGGCTCGATCACCATTTTCTGCAAAGCTTTGAGGGCTAAGTCCTTTTCGCCTAAATTAAATAAGCTCCATGCAGCAAACCCTCTGACTTCGTGGGATGGGTCTTCTAAGCATTTTTTCAGTGCATCTTCTGCTGGGTTAGCATTTTCTTTTAGCATGACACAGCCTGTGGCTCCCCAGTAACGAATCCCAGCATCTCTGTCATTTAAAAAACCAATGAGTTTGTTGATATTGCCTGGGTCATTAGCTAAGGCGACGTCCGCGGCTTCTAAATAGGCAGGCAGATTGTATTGCTGCCTATTTCTCACCATCTCATAAATTGTGGTATCGAGATCATCAGATCTTTTAATGCGTTCGCTTTCTGGAATTAATCCTGAGTCAAAGATTTCCAATTGCCAATTTCGTAGCGCTTTGCGCATATTTTGGAGCGTAGTTTGGTGCTCTGGACTGTTGGCAAGGTTAGTAACATTATCGGGGTCATTCTCTGTGTCATAAAGTTCCTCTGAGTAGGGCTTGGGATTAAAGAAACGGCCAGTGATGGCATCGGTTTTACCAGCTTTGTGATGAGCGGCCCATGCCTCTGTTGTGGCCATTTTGAACATAAAATCTAAGTATTGTCCATATGGTGCCCATGGGGCATAATTCTTAATGTAAAGGAAGCGTTTGTCTCGTACGGCTCTAACATTATCAAAGCGCTCATCCATTCTTTCTCTAAAAGCAAAATGATAGGCTTGCTCAGGCTCTATGTCCTTGCCAAGAAATATTCTACCCTGCATTTCTGAGGGGATTTCTGCTCCAGTTAAGCTCAGCCAAGTTTTTGGCATATCAATAAAGCTCACCAAGCGCTCTACTGTAGTTCCTAGTTTTTGATTAGGCCATAGATGCTTGTATTTCTCTGGAATGCGAATAATTAGAGGAGTGTGTATACCCGAATCAAAGAGGAAGCGTTTACTTCTTGGAAGCACGCCTCCGTGGTCAGAGCAGTAAATGACAATAGTGTTATCTGAGAGGCCTGCTTGTTCTAAGCGAGCTAGTTTTTTGCCAAAGTTGGCATCCATACGCTGCACAGCATCTTGATACATCGCATAGTTCTTGCGGACGATAGGTAGGTCTGGGTGATAGCGGCGGAGAGTAACTTTAGAGGGGTCATGTTTGCTATTTTCTAGTGACTTTCCAAATTTTTTTGCTCTCGTTTCATGACTCTCTACATCATTGATAATGGTAAAGAAAGGCTGCTTAGTTTTAATGATTTCCCAATCAGCGTTATTACCTTTACTTTTATCCCAGACTTCCTTATCGACTCTATTTCCTCCTATGTTGTAGTCAGTTTTAGAGTGATTAGACACATAATAGCCTGCTTTTTTTAGGTATTCAGGATAGTAGCGTATTTGATCTGGTATAGGGTAACGACTGCGCATGGGTTGTGTGCCCATGGACAAGGCGTGAATTCCAGTGATCCATGTAGAACGTGATGGGGCACACACTGGAGCATTGGCAAAACAATTGGTGTAGCGAAATCCTTCTTTAGCAAATTGATCAATATTGGGGGTAGTAGCATTTGGGTTTCCATAACAACCAAGCCACTTTACACTGTTATCTTCGCTTGTTAACCATAGGATATTGGGTTTTTCTGATGCCGTAAGACTAGAGGTTATTAGTAGAGCCATAAATAAATGACTAAAGGGGAGTTTGGTTAAATGCATATACGCAAGCGTATGGTTTTAATTATTTTTAGTCGAATAAATAATTGGTTAGATCAAGTGGAGACTTTTATACTTTGCATTACTATAAACTGTTCTAGTTTTTGCGGATGACACACACCATCAGTGAAATGCAGCAATGTGAGCGGCCTCGTGAGCGATTATGGGAAAGAGGGCCTGGGGCTCTGAGAGTAGCAGAGCTTTTAGCTATTTTGTTGCGAACTGGGGTAAGAGGAAAATCAGCTATAGATTTAGGTGAGGAACTGTTAGCGCGCTATGGTTCAATAGATGGCTTAAGCCGAGTAAGTGTTCAGGAACTTGCGGGACTTAAAGGTCTTGGAATGGCCAAAGCAATACAATTAAAGGCAGCCTTTGAATTGGGGGTTAGGTTGTCCAATTCAAAAACTAAAGATACACCTTTGGACACTCCCGAATCGGTTATTACTTTAGTCGGCGAGGAAATGAGGATGCTAGACCACGAGTGTTTAAGAGTCCTTGCAGTTAACACCAGACTTCGTTTAATTGGACTAGAAGTGCTTAGTCGCGGGACAGTGAATGAGACCATTGCGCATCCTAGGGATGTGATGCGCATAGCCTTGACCTATAAGGCCTTTGGTTTGATAGTGGTCCACAATCATCCTTCGGGAGACCCTTCGCCCAGTAGTGCCGATTTAGCATTCACGAGAAATTTAGCGAAGGCTAGCGATTTGCTTCAGGTTGAATTGGTGGACCATCTTATTATTGGTGGGCGTGGTCAAAACGTAGAGAATTATTATAGTTTCAAGGAAGCTGGATATTTATAGCTACGATTGCTAAGTTACTATTTGTATTCCTCTCCTTAGAACAGATCATCTATGAATAGAATAGAAGCGAAAGGTAAGTTCTTTTTCCTGGGTGACAAGAAATTCTATCTTCAAGGGGTTACCTATGGTCCTTTTAGGCCAAGAAATAAAGAGAGTAGTTGTCTAGGGACAGAGGAAGAAACCAGGCGTGATTTCGCTTTGATGCACCTTGCGGGAATTAACGTAGTAAGAGTTTATCATACACCGCCTGGTTGGTTTTTAGATCTCGCTGAGACCTACTCTCTCTATGTCATTATTACTATCCCTTGGCATGAACGAACTTTATTTTTAGATAGCACAAACACCATTAGAGAAATTGAATCCAAAGTTGAAGAAGCTGCTTCTGCAAATGCGGGTCACCAGGCATTATTTGGTTTCTATGTTGATAATGAAATACCTAGTGATTTAGTTCGCTGGTATGGAGGTGCTAAGATGGCACGCTTCCTAGATGGGCTGGTATCTATTATAAAAAATAAAGATAGTGAGGCATTGGTGGCCTACAGTAATTTTCCACCAACAGAGTACCTTCTGCCGCAGAGCGTTGATTTCTATTCTTATAATGTTTATTTGCATCGGAGGGCAGAGTTTCGGAGTTATCTGTCTCGCTTACAGCATTTGTCAGATGAGCGTCCTCTAGTTTTAGGGGAATTTGGCATGGACACCATTCGGCATTCTCAAGATGAACAGGCGAAGCTTATAGAGGGGCACTACGAAGAAGTTTTTCGCGGAGGTCTAGCTGGAACGATATTATTTTCTTGGACAGATGAATGGTTCACGAATGGTGTAGACGTAGATGATTGGGCTTTTGGTCTTGTAGATAAAGAAAGAGTTCCCAAGAAATCATACGAGGTAGTCAAAAATAAAACTATCTCATCAACTGAGGGTGAAACAGTAGCTCAGAGTTATCCTTTAGCGGTTTACCCAAAAGTGAGCATAGTGGTTTGCTCTTACAATGGTGGCAAGACTTTGCGCTTATGTTTAGATTCCTTGTTGGAGTTGAATTACCCAGACTATGAAATTTTGCTTATTGATGATGGCTCAACAGATCATACACCTTCTATTGCAAAAGATTATCCAACAGTAAGATATAAAAGGCAAAAGAACTTTGGCTTAAGTGTTGCAAGGAATGCGGGAGCAACTTTGTCTGAAGGTGAAATTGTAGCTTATACGGACTCTGATTGTATGCCGGATAAGGATTGGCTATATCACCTTATTAAATTCATGGTGGAAAATCATTATGCTGTAGTTGGTGGACCTAATATCTCCCCACCCGCAAATAGCTGGATCCAAGCTGCCGTTGCTTCAGCACCCGGGGCTCCAAGTCATGTGATGATGGATGACCAAATAGCTGAGCATGTTCCAGGGTGTAATATTGCTTTTTATAAGTCTGTGTTAGAAGCCATAGGTGGATTTGATCCTGATTACCGAAAAGCAGGTGATGATGTTGATGTCTGCTGGCGGATTATGCAAGCTGGTTACGAGATTGGCTTTAGTCCAGCCGCAGTAGTATGGCATTACAGAAGGTTTACAGTTAAAGATTATTTCAAGCAGCAGAAAGGGTATGGGGAAGCGGAAGCATTACTTCGTTTTAAGCATATTAATTACTTTGACGATATTGGCGGTATATCTTGGCACGGTGTGATTTATGGTAAATTCAGGTCTAGTCGATTTTTTCATGCGCCTTTGATCTACCACGGTGTATTTGGCTCAGGTCTATTTCAGTCCATTTATACAAAGCCTTACCATTTCTGGCTCTATCTGCCTCTCAGCTTAGAGTGGAACCTCATTTCGGCTTTATTACTACTGTTGTCTTTCTTTTGGAATCCTCTGAAAATTGTTCCACTTATTACGATTGGTTGCACTCTTTGGTGTGTTATTGAATTTGTTATAAAAACTAATATCGAAGCGAAGCATGACTCTATAAGAGCAAGGTTGTTGTTGGCTTATTTGGGATGGTTACAGCCAATTGTCAGAGGTTGGGCTAGATACTTTACTTGGGTAAGTAAGAAGCAAACACCGAAGTCTGTCTTAATGTCAGAGGAATCTCATAGGCACCAAAAAGTTTCACTTACAGAGAGCGGTCATATGACATTTTGGAGTGAGGGCGATCAAGATCGATTGGCTTTATTAGGTCAAATTGTTTGTTATTTGGAGGAAGAAGGTTGGAAATATGCTATTGATAATGGCTGGACGAAGTGGGATATAAATATTTTTGCTAACCGTTGGTGGCATGTTCGGTTGAGAACTCTGACGGAAATATATCCCCAAGGTAAGCGTCTTAACCGTATTGAAATAGGCTTAAGGCCAACAACTTTTAGTGCCCTCTTAGCGATCTTAATGGCGCTGGTAGGAATGGTGAGTTGGTTGAAATTTCCACTGTTATGCTTGGGGGTTGGAGTAAGTCTCTTTTTAGTGCTATTGGTGCTTTACTACAAGGGCCTATTACTGAGGAAGAGATTGGGCGAATTGGTGCAAGCAGCAGCCTTTAATAAAGGCATGTCTATACTAGACACCTAACCCCGGATAATGTAGCAGAAGTTGAATGAGACGTCGTGCGTAGCTATAAGTCTCCTTGGCATCATTCGGGTTTGGCAATGATTCGTGAAAGCTGGATTCTCATGTGCTTACTCAAATGTTTTATTATAAACTTCCTTGAAGTTTTCTGTGTTAAAGTCTTGGTCTACTGTCATTCCTTCTTCAACTGTTACTGGAAGGACCCAGTAGCCCGAAGCAAACTTGCTCTTGTATTGTGCATAGAGTATGTACTCGCCGGGGTCTATGTCATAGAAAGCATAAAACCCTTCGTCATTCGCTTTTGTTCGTGCGACAGCTGTTTTGACTGCTGCTGTTCCTATACTGACGAGGTCAAGGTTTTCGTATCCATCATTGTAACGTTTAGGATGAGCAAGCCGGAGCCATCCTCTCTCCCTTGCTGCCTTAATTTCAGAGGCGGTACTTGCTGGGCATAATGCAATTTCAATATCCTTCAAAGTGTCTGGAGTCTTTTTGATCTTTAGTTGAACAGTTGCCTTTCCTTTGATGCTAGGGACGGAGATACTCTCCAGCTTCGTTTTAATTGTTTCTTGGGAAATAACAAGGCTGGGAATACTTAAAGTAACAAGGACAAGAAGGGTAATGTTGCACTTATCGATCATAATTCTCAGCTTATCATTAGTTACTGATTTTAGCCATAATTTCGTCGCTTATATCAAAATTTGTGTGGACATTTTGGACATCATCACAATCCTCAAGTTTCTCAATCAAAAGCAGGATTTGCCGGGCAATTCCTTCATCCTTTATCTCAACGGTATTTTCAGGAATGAATGTGACATTGGCAGATTTAGGATTCAAGCCGGCTTCTTTTAGAGCACTATCTATTTTATCAAAGTTTTCAAATTGGCCAACGATTTCTACTCCATCAGAGCTTGATTTTACATCATCTGGCTCTGCCTCGATCGTGGCTTCCAGGACAGTGTCTTCATCACTTCCTTGAACAAAAAAATAGGAGCGTTTGTGAAACATCCAGGCCACGCTTCCAGCTCCGGCCATATTACCATGGTTCTTGCTGAAAATACTTCGAATATCCGCAGCAGTTCGGTTTTTATTGTCAGTTGCTGTTTCAACAAGGATGGCAACCCCGCCAGCAGCATAACCCTCATAGGTCAGTTCCTCGTAGTTAGCTCCTTCTATCTCACCAGTACCTTTTTTTATAGCTCGGTCTATATTATCAGCGGGCATAGATTCGGCTTTGGCGGCCACGATTGCCGTCCTGAGGCGGGGGTTTAGTTCTGGGTCGCCCCCCCCCATTTTTGCCGCAACTGTTATCTCTTTCCCGAGTTTACTAAATAACTGTCCACGTTTTTGATCGTTAGCAGCCTTTTTGCGTTTAATTTGAGACCATTTACTATGACCAGCCATAAGAAACAAATTGAAATTGGGGAAAAGCCAAATGTCAATAAGTCTAGTGATAAATTCTAGGCCAGTGCTGCGACCAGAAAAAATGTCTCGAGTTGTATTTGGGGACAAAATGTGTAGTTTAGAGAAGTTGACCGACGAGGAGCTTATGTTAGTAGTTGGGAGTGGGAATGAATCAGCTTTTACAGAGCTGTTAAGTCGGCATAGCGGGCTTGTTTACGGAACTGTCGCGAAGATGATGGGGATCGGGGATCCTGAGATAGAGGATGTTGCTCAAGAGGTATTTGTGAGAGTCTATCGATCGGCTCCAAGATACCGCCCCGAGGCAAAATTTACAACCTGGCTATTTACAATTACCAGGAACTGTGTCTTTACAGCCTGTCGGAAAAGAAAGCGTAAACGACTGGAAATCAGGCTGTTAGATATGGTAAAGCCTGGTCAAGATATTCCGGAAATCGAATTTGAAGACAAGGCGAGTGATGCTCGAGAGCAAATGATCCAGTCTGAAATAGAAGACGCGGTAAATGAAAAAATTGCTAAGTTGCCTGAAAAACAGCGTTATGCTTTGATATTGAGGCAATATCATCAATTAGATTACGAAGAAATTGCTAAAACCATGCAAACAAGTGTTTCCTCGGTAAAGTCGCTTCTGTTTCGAGCAAGAGATACATTGAGGAAGGATTTAGAGAAATATTTTAGCGCAACTATGTAATGAACAATGAGTTATACTTTTTAGAAGTTGAATGTACAAAAATAATAACAGAGAAACTAAAGAGGATCCTTTAGATAGACTACTTGATGAAGCTCCTTTAGCCGCTCCTACGCCGTGGTTTGAGTCCAGGGTTTTGGCTAGAGTAAAAGGAGAGAACCAGCCAAAATTTTTTTTATCAATATTATCGATTTCTCTATTTAGGTGGCTGAAGGTAGCAGCACCAGTGTGTGCAGTCCTACTTCTATTGTTAGTTTTTCGATTTTCCTCAAACGACCATCAAGAGAGTGTAAGCTTTGTCGATGCGATGACTCAAGAGGAGATTTTCATAGCGCTTGAAGTTTTTGAATCTTATAGTGAGGAAGTGGACATATGGGGCGATTTATTATAGTCCTTTTTTGTATCCTCGTCTTTTCTCCATATACTATAAAGACGCTGAATGCTGAGTCCTCTAAGATCAAAGATCCCGATAATGAGGAAGTCAAAGAAAGTCGGCACAAAAAATTTCAAGACAAAGAGTTTGAGAGGGGTAAAAAAAGACCTAAAGCTAAGCCGGGACTTTTAGGTGAGCGTAATTTACGAGGGAAGCATCCCCCTATGACCATGCAAGAGCCTGGTTATGAAAAATTAGTCAGGTTGGCTTTAATGGATACGAGCAAGCTAGACGAGCATATTTCACAAAAACCTGATTTGGCAGGAAAACCATTTGCTCAGGACATGCTAAAAAATAGGTTGACAAATTTTAGAAACAGGTTGACTCGACAAGCTAAGGATTTTGCCAAAGGAAATGGACTAAATGTCAGTGAGGACAGAATTCTCGAATTTACTAAATATTTTTGGCAGAAACGAATTGAGATTGAGCATCAATTAGAGCCCCAAAGACAAGAACTACTTGCTGAATTGAGTGATGAGTTAAAGTATATCTTCGACACGAATTAGGTGGTTTTGTGTGTGAGAGTGTTGATGAAGCAAAGTTAGAATTAGTAGTGGCTAGATATCAAGAGGATCTCTCGTGGCTTCGCAAAGTGCCTAAGCGTATCAAGCCCATTATATATAATAAGAGTGAGCATAGTGAAGACTTCGAGTTTCCTTCTCAAGAGCGTTTACCTAATGTTGGAAATGAAGCTCATACCTATCTGCATCATATAACGCAAAGAAGGGAGTACTTGGCTGATTTTACCATTTTCTCGCAAGGACATCCATTTGATCATGTATCTGATTTTCACTCTATCTTGAGAGAGATAGCAACGTGTAAGACATTCACAAATGGGTTTCGATGGTTGGGCTTTATTATAGATACAGATGATGCAAAAGGACGTCTTTTATTTCAGAACTGGAGTAAAAACCTAAAGCGAGAATTATTGGATTTAGACTTATTTTATGAAGAGTTATTTAATAGAAAAAGCCCTAAATATTTTAGATTCTTTCCTGGGGCCCATTTTGGGGTCAGACGTGAACAAATATTATCGAAGCCTCACGAGTTTTATGAGAAAGCATTAGAGATGGCTTTCTCGTTTCCTCATGCTGCACACTGTTTTGAACGCTTATGGGATCAAGTTTTTGGCTTAGAATTTGTTACAGATGAAATGGTAGGCGAACAAAAAACGGTGTATCTTAAACCAATAAAGAATCTTGAGCCTTCTAGTAAGAGGTAGCTCAGAGGATTTAAAGTTTCCCGCTATTGGTGCTACTGAGGGCCTTTTTGAGTTGTTCGGGGTGCTTGTCCCAGTACTCGACAAGAGTCTCAATCTTTTCAAGAGTTTGAGAACTTATGTGATGTTCAATACCCTCTACATCATGAGCAATGGTGTTTCGGTCAATATTAAGAAGGCCTAAGAATTCTGTAAGAATGACGTGTCTTCTCTGTATACGTCTTGCTACTTGTAGTCCTTTTTCGGTGAGAGTTAAGCCTCGATACTTCTCGTATTGTAAGAGCCCCATTTTATCTAATCTCTGGACCATAATTGAGACACTAGGTCGTGAAAACTTTAGAGCTTCTGCGATGTCTGAAACACGTGCATAACCTTTAAGCTCAATCAGTTCGTATATGCGTTCGAGATAATCCTCAATACTTTGGGTAATCGGCTTGGGTTGGCTTGCCATGATGGTGGAGCGCTCCGATTTATGATAGAATGTAGAGCATTTGCTGTATCGAGGCCTTTCGAAAGCCTAGGCAGCAATAGCTTTTTTCTTGGGTTGTAGCCCAGCCTTTTTCATTGCAATCTTTAAGGCGTCGCCAAATTTATCTAAATGTTCTTTGGTGTGGAGAGCGGAAACAGCACACCTGATGAGGTCTTTTCCAACTGGAACGCCAGGCGAGACTGACATGACACTAAAGATGCCTTCTTTCCAAAGGGCTTGCCATACTCTAAAACACTTGTCTTTGTTTCCTACAACAATAGGTATTGCCGGTGTAGGGCTATCCCAATAATCTACGCCTAAATCATCAAGTATCCTCCTTAGATAACGCGTATTAGACCAAAGTTTTTGGTGGATCTCGGGCTCATCTTGTATCACTTTAAGTGCAGCCCTGGCAGAAGCTACTGAAGCCGGTGGAATACCTGCGCTGAATATAATCTGTCTGCAAGTTGTTCGCAGGTATTCGATAACAGCCTTGTCTCCAGCAATGAAACCGCCAACACTTGAGAGGGACTTTGAGAAGCTTCCCACTATAACATCAACCTCATCTGTCAGGCCATAGTGGTTCACGGTACCTCTCCCTTGATCTCCGAGTATTCCAAATCCATGTGCATCATCGACTACTAGGAAACAATCAAATTCTTTTGCTAGCTCAACCAACTCAGGAACAGAAGCTATGTGGCCTTCCATGGAGTAGACACCGTCTACAACAATCACTTTAGGCTGTGCAGGGTCGAGTTCCTGGAGCAGTCGTTTGAGAGAATTCATATCCTCGTGGGCAAATCGTTCTACTGTAGCTGCGCTGAGGTTTACACCGTCCCAAAGAGCAGAGTGGATACTTTTATCCACAATGAGTGCGTCTCCACGTTGAGCAAGCGAGGATATGCTAGACATACATGCTAGATAACCCGCTGCGGAAATGTGGCAAGCTTCTTTACCTAAGAATTCAGCAATCTCTTCTTCTAATTCAACATGGTAGCGGCGTGTTCCATTTGCAAGTCTTGAACCACAAGCGCTAGAACCCCACTCATCTAGAGCCCTTTTAGCTGCTTCAATGACCTTGGGATGCTGGCTCAGGCCCAGGTACTCATTACTAGACATCATGATCATGTCTTTGCCATCTACGGTGAGCATGGCACCGTTGGCGCGGTCAACGCAGCGGTAATAGACATCTAATTTTAAACGTAAGCGTGTTGTTGGGTCAGAATGACAGCGTTCAAGGACGGCATTTCTTTTATCGGTGAAAATCGGAATGTTATTAAACATGATATTATTTGATATGGTGTATTTACGAGAAGCAGATATTATACCTCTTAGGGTGTTGCCCGCAAGTAAAAGAGATATTACTGACAGAAACGGATCATACAGTCAATTCTTGAACCTTTTCCATCAAAATACTCGATATGTATTTTTCTCTGTACAAATGCTCTGATACTGGCATGTTTAACGAATGGTAACTTATTGATTGCTTTCTTGTGGCATTTAGGTCATGAGCCATCGGTATGATAAGTAAGTGAATTGCTGTATGTTTTTACGCAGTTTCGAATAAATAAGCTTGAGGCTCTGAGCATCTGATTTAGGCTAAGGCTTTGATAATAATGGAGTTCGGTAAACAAGTTGGGAATTTCTGGCTAATTGTTGCAGCAATAAATTCTATACATTTTGCGGTGCATGGACAGGTAGACACTAAAATTGATACGTATACTCTTATAGATTGTTTGAATACTGCACTTGAGAAAAATACGAATATACGCGTTTCAAAACAAGATCTTGAAGAAGTAAAAGGTTTAGAGATCGAGGCTAGAGCGGTTCTTTATCCAAGATTGGATTTAGGGGCAAACCTTCAAATGGAAAATGAAGATCTATTTGAAGATGAGGAAATAGACAGGACAGCTGAGGAAGATCCAGGTTTTCAAGAAGAATGGAGCGTTAATCTAACTCTATCGCATAGTATTTATTCTGGGGGTATCAATCGAAATCAAGTTGCTATTGCCGAGCTAGAAAAGGAAGTGGCTTTTATTGAATTTCAAGAAATTATTAATACAGAGTTATTTCTGGTCAAAGAAGCGTTTTATGAGGTTTTGCTCTACAGTGAAGAGGCAAAAATTCAGAGTGATATTATAGATTTACTTTCGCAAGAAGTTGTGAAGCAAAAAAGGTTATTTGATGCGGGTCGGGCTTCTAAATTTGATATTGTGCGAACAGAAGTTCGCTTAGCCAACGAAAAGCCTAGCTTCATTGAAGCACGAACAAAGTTACAAATTGCTGCTATAGATCTCGCGGAAGCCATGGGGCTGCGCTGGGTAGGAGGAACGGACCAGTTACCTTTAAAAGTTCAAGGACAACTCTTTTGCCCTGAACTTGCTTATTCACTGGATGAGCTAATAGAAAGAGCACTAAGTAAGAGACCTGAACCACTGCGATTTAGTAAGGAAATTGAGATTGAAAGACGCTCCGCAAAGATCGCAAGGGCGTCAAATATACCGAGGATAAATGCGTTTGTCAGAGGTAGCTTGGAACGTGATACAAGTCAGGAAGAGCGCACTGATCCTACACAGTCGGACAACCAAAGCTTCACAGATAGTCAAACAGAGTTTTCTTTTGGACTTTTAGGAGTATGGAATATTTTTGATGGGTTTCGTGGCAAGGGTGCGGCAGAGGCAGCCGAAGCTAGGCAAAGAGCAGCGCAGATCCAACTTGATGATGCCAATAGAGTCATTGAATTCGATGTCCGCCGAGCCTACTTAAGATTAAGAAGAGCCGAGGGTTTAGTTGCCTCACAGTCTGGAAATGTGGATAAGGCGCGAGAGGCGCTAGATTTGGTGAACAAGTCTTTAGAGGCGGGTAGAAACGATCTATTTGATGTCTTACAAACAACTGTAGACTTAAACAGGGCATTGACGACTGAGCTGAGGGCTAAATTCGCATACCATCAAGCACTTGCTGAGTTAGAGCAAGCAACGTTTACTAGACGCCTAAAAGTAAGTAATCAGTCAATTATTAAGCAGAAGGAAATAACACCCTCTGAGCAAACACAATAGGTATGAGAAATCTTGATAATAATCAAATGGGCTTCCTGCTTATATTTGTTATGTCATGCTGTATGCCGTATGAAATTTATGCAGGCTACTCGTGGAAAGATTCTGTAGAGATGGGCTTAAAGCATAATGCTGAGATCCGTGAAGCACAGCAGTCTATCAAGGAATTTATGGGTCAAGAAATGGCTGCAAAATCTATTTTTTATCCCAATGGAAATTTACAAGCACTCATGTTTCCTCCTACAAATCTTAATGTATCCTTAAACCAGGGAATTTTTGAGCCTGGAGCTGTCCCGCAGGTAGAGAGAGCGCAAGCTGCTGTTAAGGCAGCAGAAGCCAATGTTCAACTAGAAATTTTAGAATTTGTCATTCGCTCTCGAGTGGCATTTTTGGAGATTTTATTTCGAGAAAGACAGATCGAATTACAAAGAGAGTTTGCCAACAAGATCAAAGTTCAGTTGAACATCCTACCCTCTTTGTTTGAAGGGGGGCTTGTGCAAAAAAGTGATATCAAAACAATGGAGGTTAGGTATTCCTTAGCACTTACAAGTGTAGAAGAAGCAACTTGGGCGTGGAAGCAAGCAATCGTTGATTTTGCAGATATAATAGGTTCTCCTAAGGCAAAAGCCTTATTGGAAAAAGGAGTCGCTGGAGTGCTAGAGCCAAGATTTATAAGCTTACCTAGCCTCGAGCAATTAGAACAAATAGCTTACGAAAATAGGCATGATCTAAAGGTGTTGGACGCGTTGTTGAAAACTGAGAGTAAAGCGGCTATAGTCGCTGCTGCAGGTTATTATCCCACTTGGTCGGCCTACGGTAGTGTAGATTTTAATACGGAATTACAGAATGAGTTAGAGGCTCTAAACAGTTTCCGCAACGTAGATGATGATGACTCTCAGAAAACGAGTGCAAGAATAGGCACAAGACTATCTTGGAGGCTTTTTGATGGATTTGAAACAACTGGCCGGAAAAAAGCTGCTAATGCTATCATGTTAGGTGTTGAAGAGCTACATAAGAGTATTAAAAGGAATATATCTGGAGAGGTGGCCCAGGCTGTCAGACAATATCAGGATGCTCGTAAGATCTATGAACTATTACAAACGGGTATAGTAGAAGAGAATTCCGAGCAAGTAAAGCAGGCCTTCTTAAGAAATAGAATTACACAAGTTGAGGTCTTCATTTCGGAAGAAGAAAGCTTTCAGGCTAAGAGAAATGAACTGTTAGCGCTTTACAACATGGAGCTAGCCCGTGTAAACCTTTATGCTGCCACGGGGCAGCTAGTGAAGGTTATAGAAAACAAAGATTAGCATTTTTTGGGTTAAAGGAGATTTTTCTTAATGGAGTTCAAGTTCATTAATGCGCTTATGGATAAAGTAAAGGCGCTACCTAAGTTATACACATTGGGTGTAGGTATAGGTATGGTGATATTGCTTGTGCTCTTAATCCTTTGGCCACTGCTCAGTCCTAAAGAACTTGCTGAAGTGGGGATGGTTGAGAGAAACAAAGCAACTTCAGTCGCCTATGGAACCGTTCGTATTGAACCTGTTGAAGAGAGAATTGTAAGTTCCCGGGTTCCTGGAGTTCTCTCAAAAGTTTTTGTGAAAGAGGGTGATCAAGTTAGAGAAGGAGATCCGCTAGCTCATATTGGGGATGAGAATTTAGAAGCTGAACTTGTAACCAGAAAATCAGCTTATGAAATCGCTAGAAAGAAGTTAGAATTAGGGCCGGAAGGTTCTGAGGAGCTTCGTTCAAAGCAGAATGAGTTAAAAGTTGATAAGGCTCTCCTTGATGATGCTGCTATCTCCCAAGTGGAATATGACCGTAAAAAATCAGAGGTTGAGGAGTTAATAAAAAGGATCCAAACGCTAAAGCTAACTTTAGAAGACGAATTTAACACCGCACAGGAAGCATACGAAACTCTTAAAGTGAAGAATGAACAGAGCAAAATCAAATCAACTTTGAATGGGGTTATCCTACAGGAGTATGCTCAGGTGGGTGAGATAGTTAGTGCTTTAGACCCGTTATTTAAAATTGGTAGTAAAGAGATTCAGGTAAAAGCTCTAATTAAGGAAGAGGATGTGGGACAAGTGGTGCCAGGTAAAAAAGCACGATTGAATTTGTATGCCTATCCTAATCAGAAATTTAATGCTGTGGTGAAAGAGGTTCTTCCGCAGCCTGTCCAGCAGGATTATGGAGTTTTGCTGCAGATGGATAGTGTGCCGCTAGGTATAAAAAATGGTATGTCAGGTGAGGTAAATATTATTCTTGGAGAGCGCGAAAACGCTTTGATTGTTCCCTCTAGGGCTCTGAGATCAGGTAATGAAATTTTCGTAGTCGATAACAGTAAGAAGGTGGTATTACGCAAAGTGACCGTTGGTTATCGTAGCATAGACCAAGTGGAAATTAGGCAAGGCTTAGAAGAGGGAGAGTTAGTGGTTTTGAGCGATCACGATCGCTATACGCCTGGTGATCGCGTCAAGCCTATCTTGAGATGAGAGAAAAATTTTAGGATACGTATTCTTGAACCTTCCTAGTGTATTTTTCATCGCGTTACGCTTCTTTATAGAGAGCAAGCGATCCATGTTCTTGAGTGCTTTAGGGGTTGTCTTTGGTGTGGCCTTTTTTATTACTGGACAGGCGCAGACTGTAGGTTTCCAAAAATTCTTTATAGATACCATTCTAGGCAGTAAAGGGGCGATTATCATAACCGATCGATTTCAGCAAAATTTTACAAATGTGCTTGAGGGTGAAGGTATGGTAGCAGTCAGGAATCAGCAGAAGCGTAAATACTACCAAGGAATTACTAATGCTTATCAAATAATGGATACCATTATGGAATATCCCAACGTGGTGGCTTGTGCTCCGATAGTTGAAGGCAATGCCTCGATGAGGGCTGGCTTTAGGAATACGGTGGTTGTGCTCTTTGGTATTGATCTTGATGCGCAAAGGAAAGCCACCGATTTTGCTGCTCATATTACCCAAGGGGATCTGGATGATTTTCGAGAACAGCCGGACTCTATTTGTATTGGCGAATTGTTGCGTAAGGATAACTCTCTACGTCTCGGGGATTATGTGTACTTGATGGATGTGAGAGGTAAGCCTCATCGATTTAAAATTACTTGTATCTATGAGACGGGCGTTAACGCAATCGACGAAAAAAGGGTTTATGTGGGGCGCCGCAAGGCTCAAAGTTTGTTGGGTAAACCGGGTTTTACTAGCTCCATCATGGTGAAGTTAGAAAATCCTGATAGAGCTCCTCAGGATGCGCAGGCCTTTGAGGAGTTGTTATCACATCGTTCACGCTCATGGCAAGAGCGTGAAAAAGGCAATATGCAAATTTTTAAAACACTCCGTATCTCTGCCGGTTTAGGAATTTCCTTTATTTTGCTACTAGCTGGATTTGGTATTTTTAATGTTCTTACGATGACAGTGATGGAGAAAGTGAAGGAAATAGCTATTTTACGTTCGATGGGTTATCGAAAGTCAGATGTTACATGGATATTTCTAATCCAAGGTTTTTTGGTAGCCCTGTTGGGCATTGTTTGTGGTTGGGTGATGGGAACTGGGTTAACCGCACTGGTGTCAAAAATTCCTGTTAAGATCCGTGGTATTTTGAAAGCGGATCACTTTATCGTAGACTGGTCATTTGAGCATTACCTTATGGCTGCATTGCTAGCGTTTATTTCAGTATTTATTGCAGCTGTTATTCCTGCGAGAAGAGCGGCAAATATTCGCCCAGTAAATATTCTTCGGGGTTCAGCGCAATAGTTTAGTAGAGCTTTCTTCTGTCAGTTTTGGTCTAATATAAGACAATAGTATTTTATGGGATCAGTCTTAGTGCCTATGGGATTATGTAATAGATGTTGAACGAGATGCCTAACAGCTTGAGCCACAAAGAAAAGGGAGTCGACGAAGATGTATTCCGAGGTAATACCTCTGGGAGAATCCATGTTTCTTGGGGCCAAGATGTTTTGCAGGTCTTTAAGTCCCTATTTTGCTATTCGGGTTTAAGGAATGTTCTATTCATGGTTGCGCTTTGCCTTCTTTCTCTAGAGTTATCTGCAGCTGAGATGATAGGAAAGGAATTTAATCTTGGCTCCGCGTCTCCTACGGAAGTAGAAAGAGCAGTGAAACCTCTTTTATCAGAAAATGGGAAGTTGTTGATCTTGCCTGGAAGAGGGAAGGTTTTTGTTCAGGACGACAGCCAGGAGACTCTCGATTTTGTGACGAAGGTTATGCAAAGCCTAACTGCTCCTAAGCCCAATATCCGTGTAGAGATTGGCTTTCAAGAGATGAATAAAGCGAGTAGTTTTGGGGTTAGCCAAGGCAAGCAAGGTGTCTCGGTAGAAAATGGGAAAATTAGGATCAAGCCTATTGAAAATAATCCCTTTGGCGGAGGTGTGTCTATTGGATCGAAAAGCACTACGCAGTCTCGCTTTTCCAAACAATTTCTAGTGGTAAGAAGTGGTAGTGAAGCTGCGTTGAGGGTAGGTAAGGATGTGCCTTTCGTTGACAGCTTTTTTCATTATGCCTATGTCAATGGCTATCAATTTCAAAAAACTCGTTGGGAGTTTATTGGCACCTATCTTCGAGTGCGTCCAATTGCTCTAGCCAATGGGTTAATCGACGTTCAGGTAACTCCGGAGATTTCAGCTTTGATTAATGGACGTCATCAAACTATCCAGTATAGAACACTTACTACAAGCGTTATAGTTAGCCCTGGTAGAGAGGTAACCCTCGGTGGTTTTGAAAAGGCGTCTAGTCAGTTTAATACATCTTTTTTAAGAGCTTTAGCTAAAGGCTCGGGCTCGGGATCTGGGGGATTTAAACTAAAAGCTATGTTGCAGTAGATTGCTTTAAAAAAGGGGAATTCCTGGCCTTTTTGCCAATTTGAAATGCTTGCAGGAACTCTTCGGTGTTCTCTGCTTCTTTATTGATATCTATAATTGGTAGGCCTCCAGAAGAATGTTGTTCTAGATATTGTTTTTCCGGACTGCTCAGATGGTCTTCCTAGGATTGATAGGCCTTATCAAGCTGATATTAGTAGGTAGCGATCCATCGGTCTGCTGTGTACAACGCGATGGCTAAGAGGCGAGTGCGTTCACTTTCATCGACTTGGAAAGGACACCCATGGTTAAGAATAGCGATTGAGGCACGTTTTGACAGGTCCCATTTCCAACTCAAAACGTATCCAACATCCATATGTGTTGTTCTAAAGATCTGCTTTTCTGCTGCTAGGCGTGATTGTCCCATATCTAGCAAGTAGTCAACTTGATTGTATTCTTCGGGAAAACATTCTTTCAAAATAAGTTGGCCAACATCGTGTATAAGGCCAACTAAATTTTCGGTTCCTGTAATATCGGAAACGGATGCGCATATTTTTTCTGTAAGTCTGCCAGCAAGTAAAGAGTCGAACCAAAAACTTCTCCAATCTATATTTGCATGGAATTTTTCAAAAGCATGGGTCATCGATGCTGCAGAGAAAATACGTCGGATCTCTCTGAGACCAACACGTTGAAGAGCCTGATCTATACTGGATATTTCAAATGATCCGCGGTACAATACTAATTCTGCTAGGTTTAATAGTTAATTCGCTAAACCAGGATCTATTGAAACATTGGGCCCAACTCATCAATAGTAATGCCAGGATCTAAAAGTGTTTGCTGGATTCTCTCACGCGCAAACGGAGATGCCGGGATCTTGGCATTGCCCATCAGCATCTTACTGAGATTTGTTAGAAGTTGTTCGTCTTCCTCCCTAACTGGACCTGGCATCAAATCGTTAAGCACTTTAGCCTGTGGAAAGGGAAGAACTATTTTTTCGGTCCTATGTCTACCGTATTTCATAATGATTATTCTGCTTGATTAAGTTTCCTTAATTCAATTGCATAAGCATATAGCGCCCACATTTAGGACATGTCGGTATGGAATGAAATTAAATTAAGCCTATTGTTTGATATCCAGTTGTCTACTTTTGAAAATAATTAGTAGATAATTTTACGACAACTGGAGCTAGCAGTACGAGTGCAAGCAGATTTGGTACAGCCATCAGGGCGTTGAGTGTATCCGATATTAGCCAAGCTAAGTCCAACTGCATGGTTGCTCCTATGGGTATGGCGACAACCCATAGCAAACGAAATAGTATGTTGAGCTTAGTTCCAAACAAGTAGGTGAAACATTTCTCCCCGTAATAGCTCCAGCCCAAAATAGTAGTGAAGGCAAAAATGGCTAAGCCGATGCTAACGGTGAATTTACCTAACTCAGGAAAGGCGCTTTGGAAGGCTGCGGAGGATAAGCTGGCACCGGTTTCACCATTGTTCCACAAGCCAGAAGTAACAATGACGAGTCCTGTGATGCTGCAGACAAGAATGGTATCGATGAAAGTGCCAAGCATCGCGATCATTCCCTGACGAACAGGGCTGTCGGTATGAGCGGCGGCGTGAGCAATAGGAGCGCTGCCAAGACCTGCTTCATTTGAGAAAACGCCACGTGCAACTCCATGGCGTATAGCTAGCCAAATGGCTGCGCCAAGGAAGCCGCCTCCCGCAGCTTCGAGATTAAAGGCGGAGGTAAATATGAGTTGTAGGGAGCTAGGAATCCTAGAGGCTTGAAAACATAAGATGATCAGTCCAAGCAAAAGGTAGGATATTGCCATGATGGGGACTAATTTCCCGGCTACTTCTGAGATCCACTTGATACCGCCAAGGAGAACTAATCCAACTAGTAGCGTAAGGGTAATACCTGTTGCGAGTGGTGTGATGCCAAATGAGGAACTTAGAACATCTGCTACGGAATTGGCTTGCACGGAGTTGCCAATACCAAAACCAGCGATTGAAGCAAATACAGCAAAAATGCCTCCTAGCCATGCCCACTTTTTGCCCAAACCATTTTTGATGTAATACATGGGCCCTCCAGAATAGTTGCCATCCTTGTCGACTTCTCGGTATTCCACTGCAAGAACGGCTTCAGCATACTTGGTGGCCATACCTACCAGAGCTGTGCACCACATCCAAAAGAGGGCTCCGGGTCCACCTGCTGCAATAGCTGTGGCAACGCCCGCAATATTACCTGTGCCTATTGTTGCAGAAAGAGACGTCATCAAAGCATTGAACGGAGAGATATTTCCTTCACCCCTTCCTTTGCGTCCTGACCAAAGTTGTTGGAAACCGTAAAAGAGCTTACGCAGGGGCAAAAATTGGAGACGAACTGTTAGAAAGAAGCCTGTTCCCAGGATAGCAACAAGCATAATAGGACCCCATACAATGCTGTTGATTTGCTTGAGTAGCTCGGTCATAGATTATAGCGAACCCTAATCCTTTAGCTGATATCTTGCAATAAAATCTGAATCAAATTACTGTATCCAGTATGACAGGTTTTGCGATTGCTAACTATTATTAAAATTAATGCCCGTATTCGTAGAGTAACTTTTTTAATGCGAATTAAACTTTTTCTTGCCATATTACTGGGCCTGATTACTTTCGGGCTTTGAATTTATGGTAATAATTGCAGCACATAGTCTTAAAGCATCTGCACTTGGTCCGTTTGAGTTTTTTACGAATTCAACATTATTCACATTAATCGTAGTGGGTTTAATGGTATTGTTTGTTAAGCTAGCGTTAAATAAGGTTTCAATTATCCCAACCAGGTTACAGAATTTTGTCGAGTGGGTAATAGAGCTCTTGTACGACATGCTCGAAGGTATTGTTGGCAAGCATATGATCAAGAAAGCATTTCCGCTACTATCCACAGTCTTTTTATTTATTTTAGTGGCTAACTGGTCAGCACTGGTGCCAGGTGTGGGTACCGTCGGATTTGGAGAAGTCCGAGGCGAGGAATTTCGTATACCAGAGCCTCTATTGCGCCCTTCTAATGCGGACCTTAATACGACTCTTTCTATTGCGCTTTTATTCATGGTTGTATGGTTTTGGTGGAGTATACAAGAAGTAGGTTGGGGTGGCTTCCTGAAGCATATCTTTGCACCTAAAGGCTTGGATGCATTAACTGGTGTTTTGAAACTCTTCCTAACACCTTTGCTAGTTCTAGTATTTCTCGGTGTAGGCTTAATTGAAGTGGTTTCTATCGCCTTTCGACCGGTGTCCTTATCACTGCGACTGTATGGTAACATATTTGCTGGAGAAAATTTGCTTTGGGGAATGGGAGGTCTTGGGGACACAATAGGGTTAGAGGGCAATGGAGCTTTTATTGTTTCGATGCTCGGCTCCATGCCATTTTATGGAATGGAACTGTTAATCGGATTGATACAAGCCATGGTATTTATGCTGCTGTGTGCAGTTTATATCAAGTTATCTACAACTCACGATGAGCATTAAAATTTCAGAAAATTTGGCTATGCGATCATACCAAGAGAGTGAGCATAGTCCGAGAAAACTAAAATTAAATATAAGGTAGAAAAAAATGACACTAACAAACTTAGTAATGATGGCAGCAGCTGGTGGAGCCGAAGGCATCACAGGCAATATTCATGTAGCAGTTGCAGCACTTGGTTCTGCACTTGGTGTAGGATGGGTTGGCTCAAAAGCTGCTGAGGCAGTAGGGCGCAATCCTGGAGCCTTTGGTAATATCCTAGTCATGGGTATCCTAGGCATGGCTTTAGCAGAAGCGATTGTCTTCTATGCAATCTTCCTTGTTTAATCCTTCAAGGTTGAAAACTTTTATCCCCTTGGGGGAGGGATAAATCCCCCAAAAATTTTTTATGGACCAAGCAATAGAGATTTTTGATACGTTCGGCATTTATCCAGGTCGTTTACTTGGGCAACTATTAATATGGCTCATCTTATTTTTTGTGCTTTATCGTTTTGCCTTTAAGCCAATTCTAGAGGTTCTTGAAAAGCGAAAGAACATGGTTGAAGAGAGTGTAAATAATGCTGAGAAGATTAAGGAAGAACTTGCTAATGCAGAGTTGGCAAGCAAAAAGATACTCTCTGAAGCTGGGCAAGAGGCTGCCAAGATTTTAGAGCAGACTAAAGCTAAGTCCTCTAAAATGGGCGAGAAGAAGATTCAGAAAGCTGTTGAGCAAGCTGAAGAGATTATTGCTAAAGCAAAAGAAGCAGCTGATCAGGATAGAGAAAAGATGATGGTCGAACTGAAAAAAGAGGTTGGTCATTTGGTGGTGCTAACCACTGAGAAAGTTTTAGATAAAAGTCTCACCCCTTCAGATAAAACTCGTTTAGAGAAAGATGCTGTTAGCAGTATAGGCAAGAATTAATCTGTAAAAGATATACCAGTGTAATGAGGATCAACCGCGAAGCTCGAAATGTTGCAAAGCGCTTATTTAAGCAATGCTTTATTCGTAAAAACTTGGATGAAAATAGAGTTCAAAAAGTGGTCCGAGCTCTTATAGATGCCAAACCCAGGAATCATCTTGCCATACTAGAGCGCTTTAGAAAGCTTGTGCAAATTGAGGAAGCTAAGAATAGGGCTTTTGTAGAGAGTGCACGTCCACTAACTTCTGCCAAATCTTATGTGCAGGAAGAACTAAACAAGCGTTTTGGAAGTAAAATAAGTATTAAGTTTGTTGTTAAACCGGAGTTACTTGGCGGAACACGAATAAGAGTAGGGAGCAATGTTTGGGATGGCAGTATTAAGGGACGATTGAATGCAATAAGCGAGGCCATATGATACTCAGGCAAATAAGATTTTATAAAATAATACGACAGGAAAAGAAATAGATATGAGCACGTTACTAGAAGATATAGAAAAGCAAATAGGCCAGGCAAAAGCCTCAGTTACCAAGACAAATGTCGGAACAGTTAGAGAGGTTACGGACGGAGTTGCTAAGATTGAAGGACTAAGTGGGGTTGCCTATAACGAAATGATTCAATTTCCAAATGGGACTTACGGATTAGCCCTAAACCTAGAAGAGACGGAGGTAGGTGCCATTGTCCTAGGTGACTATCAGGATATCAAAGAGGGAGACGAAGTCAAAACAACGGGTAAGCTTCTACAGATTCCTGTCGGTAAAGAATTGTTAGGCCGGGTAGTTGATCCTCTTGGTGCACCTATTGATGGCAAGCCTGCTATCAAATCTAAAGAGAACTATCCTCTTGAGAAAGTTGCGCCTGGAATTATCAAGAGGCAGTCGGTTTCACAGCCTGTGCAAACGGGTATCATGGCTGTGGATGCGATGATTCCTATCGGGCGTGGTCAGCGTGAGCTCATCATTGGTGACCGTGCTACCGGTAAAACAACTGTCGCCATAGATACCATTATCAATCAAGCTAAATTGAATGCTGAAGGCGAGAGATCCAAGAGTAAGAGCTTCCGCCCGCTTTATTCTATTTATGTCGTAATAGGTCAGAAGCGTGCAAATCTTGCTCGCATTCTGGGAGTTTTAGAAGAAACGGGTGCTCTAAAATACACGATTGTTGTTGCTGCTACCGCATCTGATTCTGCAACAGCACAGTACTTGGCCCCGTTTGCAGGTTGTGCCATGGGGGAATGGTTTATGGATAACGGGATGGATGCCTTGATAGTGTATGATGATCTATCTAAGCATGCGGCTGCTTATCGACAAATGTCACTAGTTTTAAAACGACCTTCAGGTCGTGAAGCTTATCCTGGTGATGTTTTCTACTTACATTCTCGCTTGTTGGAGCGCTCGGCCCGTCTCAGTGAAAAAGCTGGGAATGGTTCCCTAACCGCATTGCCTATCATTGAGACTCAGGCAGGTGACGTATCCGCCTATATTCCTACAAATGTTATCTCCATTACGGATGGACAGATTTATCTTGAAAGTGATCTTTTTTATCAAGGTATTCGCCCGGCGATCAACGTGGGCCTTTCAGTTTCTCGGGTTGGATCAGCAGCTCAAATTAAAGCAACCAAGCAGGTAGCTGGTAAAGTTAAGCTAGAGCTTGCTCAGTATCGAGAATTACAAGCTTTCGCTCAATTCGCATCAGACCTTGATGCAGCGACTAAGGCTCGACTAGATCGCGGTGCTCGCATTGTAGAAGTTTTCAAGCAGCCGCAATATGATCCAATCCCAGTAGAAGTTCAAGTGGCTGTGATGTGGAGTGTTCAAAATGGTTATTTTGACGATGTTGAAGTGGATAAAGTCAAAGATTTCCAAGTCAAATTGATGGATTACTTTAAAGATATGAAGAGCGATATTCTTAAGTCTGTTAAGAAAGAGCAAAAGCTAACGGATGATATTCAAGCTTCATTGAAGTCTGCGGTGGAAGAATTTAAAAAAACCAATTCATAAGTAACCATGCCTAGCACACGCGATATTCGCCGGCGTATTAAGTCGGTCAAAAACACTGCCAAGATCACAAAGGCTATGCAGATGGTGGCAGCTTCTAAGATGAGTAAAGCCCAACAGGCAGCTCAAGAAGGTAGTGCATTTGCGGTTCGCTTTAATCACCTAATGCGGTCTCTTTCCGAAGAGCATGCAGAGGGTATTGAACATCCATTTTTCGAGAAGCTTGGCAAAGGCGTTCCTTGTTACTTGGTCATCAGCACAGATAAAGGGCTATGCGGTGGACTAAACACGAATCTCTTTAGGTTATTGAATGATTTACCCAAGGATGCCGCATTCGTTAGTGTTGGTAAACGAGGTAGACAATATGTTACTCGAGCTGGGTTCAACTTGCTAGCGGATTTTCCTTTAGCTGATAAATTTAGTTTTACTGAGAGTAAGCAAATTTCAAAATTCTTAATTGAAAAGTTCGAGACTCAGGAGATTAGCTCAGTTACAGTCGTCTACTCACGTTTCAAAAACACTCTTGTGCAAGTTCCCTCGGAATTGAAACTTCTTCCCATGCAGGAGCTGAGTCTCCTATCAGAGGTTGCAGGCGAAGACGCTAAGCCCCTCGAAATCGAGGAGCAAGTCCAGGAATATATTTTTGAGCCTTCGCCACAGGTAGTGTTTGCGGAGATGCTTCCGTATTATGTCCATTATCAGATTTACCAAACTTTTTTAAACGCAAAAGCGGCTGAGCATAGTGCACGGATGGTAGCTATGAAAAATGCTACTGAGAACGCCAAGCAATTAGTGAAGGATTTAACACTCGAATATAACAAGGCTAGACAAGCCGCAATTACAAATGAATTGTTAGAAATTACCTCTGCGCAAATGGCTCTGGGCTAGGTGATTCATAACTTAGGTATATATACCATTAGATATTAGGAACAACTATGACGGCAGTAACCAAGAAAACAGCAACAAAGAAGAAGGCAAGCTCATCGACAACTGGAAGCAAGGGAAAGATTGCTCAGGTCATCGGACCCGTAGTAGATGTAGAATTTGATGAGAAGGAGATACCACCTTTGTTTCAGGCGCTGGAGATTAATTTCAAAGTTGAAGGAGAAACAAAAAAAGTTGTTTTAGAAGTTCAACAGCATTTAGGCCAAGGTTGGGTCCGAGGAGTTGCAATGAGCCCCACAGATGGTTTAACGCGCGGGATGGAAGTCATTGATACGGGTGCACCTATTTCAGTTCCTGTAGGAGAGGCAGTGCTGGGTCGTGTATTTAATGTATTGGGTGAGCCCACAGATGAAAGAGGGCCAGTTAAACCTGATAAATTGTATCCTATCCATCGCACAGCTCCACCTTTAACAGAGCAAGATACCAAAGCCCAGGTTCTTGAAACTGGCATAAAAGTAATCGATCTCATCTGTCCCTTTACCAAGGGTGGTAAGGTTGGAGCGTTTGGAGGCGCTGGTGTAGGTAAGACAGTAGTTATCATGGAGCTTATCAATAATATTGCTAAAGCACATGGTGGTTATTCAGTGTTTGCTGGTGTTGGTGAGCGTACTCGTGAGGGTAATGACCTATACGAGGAAATGTCTGAGGCTGGTGTTATAAACCAAAAAGATCTTTCAAAATCTAAAGTAGCGTTGGTTTACGGGCAAATGAACGAGCCACCTGGAGCGCGTATGCGTGTTGCGCTAAGTGGTTTGGCAATGACCGAGTATTTTCGCGACGAGAAAAATCAGGATGTATTGCTTTTTGTAGATAACGTTTTCCGCTTCTCACAAGCGGGGTCGGAGGTGTCCGCACTTCTTGGAAGAACTCCCAGTGCGGTTGGTTATCAGCCAACGCTTGCAACTGAAATGGGTGAGTTGCAAGAGCGTATTACTTCAACTAAGAAAGGCTCTATCACTTCTTTCCAGGCCGTGTATGTTCCGGCTGATGACTTAACTGACCCTGCTCCAGCAAATACTTTTGCTCATTTAGATTCGACTATCGTTCTTGAGCGTTCTATCGCGGAACTTGGTATTTATCCTGCGGTAGATCCATTGGCCTCAACTTCTAACGCGCTAGCTCCTGCTGTTGTTGGAGAAGAGCACTATGCGGTTGCTCGTGGTGTGCAAAACGTTCTTCAGAAATATAAGGACCTCCAGGATATTATTGCGATTCTGGGTATGGATGAGTTATCTCCCGAAGATAAGCAAACAGTATATCGCGCTCGTAAGATTCAGAGATTCTTAAGCCAGCCCTTTCATGTCGCGGAAATTTTTACTGGAGTTTCAGGGCAGTATGTTACTATCAATGATACGATTCAAGGGTTCAAAGAAATCTTAGAAGGTGAGCATGATGATCGCGCAGAAACAGATTTCTACATGAAGGGCAGTATCGATACCATCGGTAGCAAAGATTGATTGAAAATACATCATGGCAGAACTTAAGTTAGAGATTATTACACCTGAAAAAGTAGCCTATTCAGATACTGTCCAATCAGTTGTCTTGCCTGGCACTGAAGGGGAAATGGGGGCTTTGGCTAATCACGTCCCCATGGTTACTATGCTTTCTCCTGGTGACTTACAAGTTTCAAAAGATGGTAAAATAGTTGACCTAGCAGTTGGGGAAGGATTCGTTGAGGTCACAGCTCATCATGTAACAGTTTTAACAGATATGGCCTTGGAAGCTTCTGAAATTGATGAGGACCAAGCACAGAAGGCGATTGAGCGCGCCCAAGAGGCACTAAAGAATGAGCCTGCGGATTCAGATGAAGCTAAGATGCTCATGGCAACTGTCCAAAGAAGCATGGCTCAGCTTAACGTCAAGAAGCGCTGGAGAAAATAGATCTTAGGTTGCAAAGAGAAAGAATTTAGACGGTATCCTACCCTTAATTTTTGTCTTTTCTAGGAGACGCAGAAGGTGCGAAGTTTTTTGGAGTCAATTTCCTGTAGAAAATCACTCAGTGGTTTATCAAGTCTTATTTTAATTACTCAGGCCATTCAGGCGGTTCTGTTGAAGGCAGTCCATCCTCAATAGTCCATTGTTCTAAGGAGCCCTCTTTGCATTGGATAACCAGATGAACTAAGTTATCTTTTCCCGTGTTTCTCCAGCAGCGCATGGCAGATGGAGAAATGCGAACGGCTGATCCTGCAGAAACATCTATGATTTCATTGTCTACTAGCATTTGGCCTTCGCCAGATATAAATATATAGAGTTCTTCGTTTTGCTTGTGGGCATGCATAAAGGGTATGCTTGCTCCAGGTGGTAATAAGTTAAAAGAAATTTCCATACCAGTTAGTCCTAGGTGTTCTTTGAGCCATAATTTTCCTGGGATCTTTCCAGCTATCGGGAGCTCAACTGTATAGTTAATCCAGCTGTCTGGGTGACCTGCATGAATGGCAGTTGCTTTATTATGTTTTTTTATGTCGGATAGATTGCTCATATTTTGTTATTTATTTGATATATCTTGTGGGGTACATTTCTTAGTGACATTAAAGATTTAGGTATCTCATACAATAGCTATTACGTCTCTCGGTTTAAATCATTTCCGAGTTTATTTATTGTATTTTGGAAAATCTCTGGCTCATCCAGAGCCCGACTCATCACTAGTGAGCCTTGAATGGTATTTAATGTATAATAGACCAGTCACTAGATTCTTGAATGGTTAATCCTGCATCCATAGCTATGATGCGAAGTTCATCGATAAGAGCTGAAATAGACTCCTTCAAAATTGCTGCGTGCGTGTAATTATTTAAGTCGTAGCTCATGGAGTCGATTACACAAGGCAGGTGGCCTTGGCAGTAAAAATCTGAAAGTATACACTTAAATGTCTTCAATTTTTCTTCATGATTTAAAGACGTATTTTTGTTTAGAGCAGAAAGCTGTCTTTTTAGATTCTGAGAGGCCTGCTGGATCACAATATTTGCCATGGCTTGTTTACCATCAGGAAAGCGGTGATATAAACTGGCTCGTTGAAGACCTGTTGCCTCTGTTAGTGCGGTCATACTTGCTCCTTCATAGCCTAGTTTTCTGAATACTTCTGAAATTTTAGAAACAAGTTTGTCATCATCGATCTTGAATGTTGGCATAGGATTTTATACTGAACGTTCGGTACAAAATGAACCCTTTTTACTATGTCTTAGTAATTTATCGACTCTCTGTCGCAAATTAAGTGGAACTGTTCTCTCAAAAGTATGTATAAGCATTTAGCGAGTAGACTAAGAGCAAGACATCAATTACGAAGTTTCTGATTCTGCTAGGATAGGGAAATCCGTATAACCAGTAGACCCAGTTGGGCTATACCAGTCTTTCACATCTGCCTCTGGATTAAGAGCTAGGCCTTCTTGATAGCGTCTGATAAGATCTGGATTGCTGATGAAAGGTCGACCGATTGCAATCATATCTGCATGTCCGTCTGCTACAGCTGCCGTTGCTGTTTGTAAATCGTAGCCGCAGTTTCCCATCAACGGTCCATTAAAAACTTTCCGTAAATCCCTTAAAGTCATGGCTTCTCCTAGCTCATGGAAGCCAAAGCCTAAACCATCCATGACATGTAGATAGGCCAAATGATATTGGTTGAGCTGCTCGGCAACATAGGCAAATTGCTCATGATAATCTTCAGATCCCATGTCATTAAATACTCCGTTTGGGGAGATTCGGACTCCCACGCGATTGGATGGCCAAATCTGCATGACAGCTTTGACAATCTCATCTAAAAATCGGTAACGATTCTCTTTACTACCACCATATTGATCTGTGCGATGGTTTGTTTTGGCTTGTAAAAATTCATCAACTAGATACCCATTTGCTGCATGGATTTCGACTCCATCAAAGCCGGCTTTCTTAGCACTTTCCGAAGCATTTCGATAATCTTCAACGATCCCAGGTATTTCATCTGTTTCTAATGCCCTTGGGGTTTCGGGGGTTTCTTTACCCTTAGGGGTATGCACATACTCCTGATTCATTTTTATAGCAGATGGTGCCACTGGCGGGTTCCCATGATGAAAACTACTGTGCGATGCTCTTCCGCAATGCCATAATTGCATAAAGATTTTTCCATTCTTTTTATGCACTGCATCAACTACCTGCTTCCATCCATCAGTCATTTGGTCAGTATAGATTCCTGGTGATTGCACCCAGCCATTAGCTTGTGGGGATATGGTCGTTGCTTCTGTGATGAGAAGGCCTGTGTCTGCCCTTTGTGCATAGTATTTGGCCATTAAGGAATTCGCTACTCTAGATTCTCCAGCCCGTGCTCGAGTCATAGGGGCCATGGCCACTCTATTAGCTAGTTCAAGATCATTTAGTTTATAAGGATTTAATAGTTGTGATGTATTTGTATTCATAATGCGCGTTAAATATAGATTTTGGGAAATTATTGGGCGGTCCATCCACCGTCTACCGAGAGGCTGTGACCAGTAACAAAGCTTGAGGTATCCCCAGCTAGCCAGAGAACGGCATCGGAAACCTCATTGACTTTTCCGCTTCTCCCAATCGGATGAAAGCTATTCATGTATTCTCTTTGTTCGCCTTCCTTTCCGGCAAATCGATCTGCCATGTCAGTGTCAATAAGCCCAGGGGCTATGGCATTCACTCTAAGGCCTTCTTTTGCATACTCTAAAGCGGCTACTTTGGTAAGTCCTTCTACCGCATGCTTGCTTGCTACATAGATTGAGACTCCCGCAATCCCTACCTTACCCGCAACGCTGGAAACATTGATAATGGAACCTCCTCCATTCTCTAGCATTACGGGAATCTGGTATTTCATGGAAGCTAGCACGCCCCAGACATTGATATCAAAAATTCTGCGATAATCAGCCTCCTGAACTTCAGGAATAGGGCCGGCAATTTCTACCCCAGCATTGTTTAACGCAATGTCCAATCTGCCAAATTTTGAAACGGTCTCCTCTACACTATCTTTGATCTGGTCTTCTTGGAGTACATCAGATTTAACAAAAAGCGCCTCACCGCCAACGTCCTGAACTAACTTAACTGTTTCTAGTCCTTCATTCTCGCGGCGTCCTGTGACGACTACTTGTGCGCCCGCTTGCGCTAAAGTGATGGCTGAGGCTCTGCCAATTCCAGATGTGCCTCCGGTAATGAGTGCGGTTTTTCCCTCAAGTGTTTTCATCGTATGTGTATCTCATTAAAGATTAATATAATTGACTGGTTGTCTACTTATTAACTGCCTAAAAATAGAAGTGGTTTCTTTTGTATGGATTCCCGATTAATTCTTCTTTGAATTTTTTTTGCTTTTATAGCGGCAGTATGACTGCCGTCTACACTAAAGTTGCTCTTCGAAATGATATCCAAAGGGCCGTAGGTTGCTTGATATGACTTAATTAATGAGTTTCTTTGGACGGTTATCATGACATGAACATAATAATAGTATACTAATTAGTCAACTATTTATTTTAAAAAATAATTTATAAGCCATATTCTCGTTAGTATCTCTACTTGATAGGAAAGTGGACCTTAGTAATGAGGGCATTCTCTGCCGTATTCTTGGGGCTATTCTCATAAATTTCAAATGGATGAATGTTGGTTTTCTGTTTGAGAATACGAGATTGCGAACGCATCATCACTGCGGACCAGGCATTCCCGATATGCCGATAAGGTCCCTTGTGCTTCACAGTGTATACTTGGCAGCTTGGAATTTTTCCCATAGTGAAATCCTGTGGTATGGAGCTAGTTTCCTGACTAAGAGGAAATCCTACAGTGTAGTTGCATGTTGCATTTACGATGTCCCATTTGTGGTAGATGGAAAAAGCTTTCACATCTTGCTGTATGCTTAATTCCTTGGATAGTGTGTTTAGTTTTTCAAAATCCTTCTCCATTTCTTTAGCTATTTCTTGGATTGGGCTTTGCTTACGAATACCGATGTAGGAAAAGCCTGGAAATATTTCTTCTCCGATAAAAGTTAGGGCAGTGGAAACACTGCCTTTTTCTAAGTAATCTTTAAGCATGTTCAGACCTCGTAAATAATCCATACCTACAGAGGCTCGCATCATTGGTTTCATCCAAAATAGAAAAATGGGAAGTGAACCATAAAGGGTCCAAGTAATCTTGATGTAATTATCCACTGGTTCCAGGCGAAGGGTTACTTCAGATGACGATTTGAAGGGTTTTACAAAGGATATTTGGTATCGGATGATATGAGGCTTCTCTTCACTGGTGATTTTTATATCTCCTGTGCCAATGACTGATCCATCCCACGTGTAACTATTTCCATCTGAGGCATAGTCAAGCTGACAGTCAGGCTCAACAATGATCCAAGGAGACCAGGCTGGCCATTGTTTGAAGTCTCGGAGAGTGTCATAGACATTCTCTTGTGAGGTATCTACGAGAATTGATTTGCTAACGATAAAAGAAGGCATACTTCATCATCATCATTCCAGTTGTCATGGTCAAGTTGTAGAATTTATAGAGCGCTTCGCACAAAATGAAAAAGGGCAGATATATAACCTGCCCTTACAATATAAAAAGCCGCTTAATCTCTTAGGCGCAGAAGTCTGCTAATCTGTCTAACCCCTTTTCAATGTCATCATTGCTGCAAGCGTAAGATAGGCGCACTGTATTGTCATCGCCGAACGCAGCACCTGGCACAACGGCCACTTGTTTGCTTTCCAGGAGTCTTTCAGCAAAATCTGTGGATGCCATATTCATCTCAGAAATATCTACCATGACATAAAAAGCACCTTGAGGTTTAACATAGCTTAGGGCATTAATACTATCTAGTTTCTGGCACATTAACTTGCGTCTTGCGTCGTAAGTTGTTCTCATTTCATCCACACAATCTTGGGGACTTTTGAGAGCTGCCCATCCCCCACGTTGGGCAAATGAGGTTGGATTGGAAGTCGTATGGCTTTGCATTGAGTTGATTGCACGCGCTAGCTCCGTTGGTGCAGCGAGGTAGCCGAGTCTCCAGCCTGTCATGGCATATGCCTTACTGAAGCCGTTTACCACTATGGTGTTATCATACACTTGTTTACTAAAGCTAGCGAGCGAGACATGCTTGCAATCGTCATAGACTAGTTTTTCATAGATTTCGTCAGAAAGAATCAAGATCTCCTCATCGAGTGCTACTTCAGCAAGTGCAGCGAGTTCATTCTCTGTATAGACTGTCCCCGTGGGATTCCCGGGGGAATTGATAATTACCATTTTGGTGAGCGGGCTCATGTGTTCCAAAAATTGGTCAGGTGTAAGCTTGTAAGCATTTTCTCTGTTTGTAGGAACAATGATAGGCTCTCCTCCTGCAACCCGTACCATTTCTGGATAGCTCAACCAATAAGGTGCAGGAATAAGAACTTCGTCTCCCGGATTAATAGTGGCCAGCAGGGCATTAAAAACAGAGTGCTTGGCGCCGCAACTGACAATGATTTGATGTGGTTCATAATCAAGGGCGTTATCTGTGTGCAATTTATCTGCGATGGCCTCACGCAGTTCGGGAATACCTGATGCGGGCGTATATTTTGTGAATCCGGCATCAATAGCACCCATAGCGGCTGCTTTGATATGCTCTGGGGTATCGAAATCTGGTTCTCCAGCTCCAAATCCTATCACATCCTCGCCACTAGCTTTGAGGGCTTTGGCTTTGGCAGATATGGCTAAGGACACTGACGGGGTCAAAGTCTTTACTCTGTCGGCTATTTCCATAAGTGATCCGTTATAGGTTAGGAAGTCGAGTTCGGCTAGCTCTTTATTAAATAAAACTCGCGATTCATATTTTGAGGATTTTGGAGTGTTCTATGCTTGTCTCATAGATCAAGATGATGCTCAATGGGCCGGATGAGTGAGCCTTATGTTTTAGTTACAGGTGCGAGTAGCGGTTTAGGGGTTGGGTTTGCCCGAGCCTATGCGAAAAAGGGTAGATCCTTGGTTCTTACTGCTAGAAGGGAGGATCGGCTAAAGGCGCTAGCGGGAGACTTATTGTCAGATCGAGTCAAAGTTGAGACAGTGTCTATGGACTTGGCCGAAGTTGGTGCCGCAGCGAGGTTGCGCAAAGTTTGTCGAGAAAAAGGCTGGTGGATTGATGGAGTGGTTAATAATGCGGGTTTGGGTTTTCAAATTGATTTAAGGGATCTTTCGAATGATCAGGTTTTGCGCATGATGCAGGTGAATGTTGTGGCATTTACTGAAATGATGCAGTTGTTTTTACCTGAAATGACTGCGCGTAAACGCGGATTTATACTTAACGTAGCTTCTACCGCAGGTTTTTCTCCTGTGCCTCATTTTTCTGTTTACGCAGCAACCAAAGCCTATGTCATATCGTTATCAGAGGCGGTTCATGAAGAAATGAAGACCCGTGGAGTAAAGGTTTGTTGTTTATGTCCTGGACCGGTTGATACTGAATTTCAACAAGCAGCCGGCGTTGATCCACGTTTTTTTGCGGCAACACAAGCGGTAGAACCGGTGGTCGAAAAAGGGCTAGCTTTGGTTGAAAAGGGTGCTGCTCTCGGCTGGAGCTCACTTTACCAACGGGTGTCTTCCTTGGCTATGGAATTAGCTCCGCGGGGGTTGAGAAGATGGGTAATTGGCCAAGTTATGAAGGCCTGTTTGCGTAAGGAGGCTGAGCGCAAAGCTGTGTTGAAAAATAAGCTCTAGGTAAGGCTGTATAGGCGCGAATAAAATGGACGTGCTGTTTAGTTAGGTTAAGATAACAGTTATGCGTATTCACTTAAGTGCACATGGTCTAAAATTAACTGCTAAATTAAATGCCTTCGTAGCTGATAAACTCTCGCATGTAGAGCACCTGACGGATGATATTATTGGTGCTCACGTGGTTCTAGTTCATGACGAAGGTGCGAAAGCCCCAACAAAACAGTATGGTGTTAAAGTGCATCTTGGAGTGCCAGGACCTGACATTCATCTCGAGCAGTATGACCGAGACCTCCTAGCAGCAACTGATAAAATAGTAGACAAGTTAGCTAGACAGCTTCGTAAGCGTAAGACTAAACTCAAAGAAAAGGGTCGTCACAAACTTCAGAAGAAAAAAGAAAGAGATAAAAAATTCGGATCTTAGCGTATTTTACTAGCATTAATTTGAATTTCTTGTGGACAATCTGAGTCCAAAACTATCTTCACAAAAGGTTCTTTGTAATAGCTGTATTCATCAATGTCAAAATAGCAGATGCGACATGCTTGACATGTGATAGATGGTTTTTACCTTTGTGCTTATTTAATGATGCTTCAAAGTGAGAGTTTTCATTAATAGAGTTTTTCTATGATAGAAGTTGAGCACCTAACAAAAAAATATGCCGGGGTTGAAGCAGTCCGGAATATCAGTTTTCATGTTGAGAAAGGTGAAATTGTAGGATTCTTAGGACCAAATGGGGCGGGTAAAAGTACGACCATGAGGATTCTAGCAGGTTATCTGCCGGCTAGTTCAGGGAATGTTAAGGTCGCTGAATGTGATCTCCTTACTCAGTCTCTGGAGTTGAGAAAAAAAATAGGCTATATGCCCGAAAATGTTCCTTTGTATAAGGATATGAGCGTCCAGGATTTTCTGTCCTATCGAGCAGCTTTAAAAGGAGTGCGTAGAAAACAGTTGCGTTCATCTGTTAATGATGCCATGGATCGCTGCGCGGTTGCTGATGTTAGAAAGAAGCATATTGCTAAGCTGTCTAGGGGATTTAGACAAAGGGTAGCCCTTGCAGATGCTCTTGTGCATGATCCTGAATTATTAATTTTAGACGAGCCAACAGCCGGTTTGGATCCTAAACAGATTCGCTCTGTTAGAGACTTAATCAAGGAACTGGGAACAGATCATACTATTTTACTTTCTACGCATATTCTTTCAGAGGTAGAAGCTATGTGCAGTCGAGCCATTATTATTAACAAAGGCAAAATTGAAGCCTCAGACTCCATACAAAACTTGCAAGCCAAGGTGGAAGGTGGTGCCTTAATTTTAGAAATTAAGACAAATAAGGAGAGTGCTCTCAGAGCTTTGAATGCATTAGAGGCAGTGGCTGTCACCAATGTTTTACAAGACAGCGAAGGTTGGCTGAAATTAGAGTGTCTAATAAAACCGGGTAAAGAAATACGCGGACCTGTGGATCAGCTTATAAAAGATAAGAATTGGGACCTAAGAGAATTTCGCATGATCAAGGCAAGCCTGGAAGATGTTTTTGTGGAGCTAACAGAAGAATGATGGAGTTTGCTAAGTGAGTGCTGCCTTTTGGGTTCAGCTAAGACGCGAGTTAAGTGCTTTTCTGTTCTCTCCTTTAGCTTATGTTTTGTTGTTCCTATTTTCATTAGTCACAGCGGCCATTTTTTGGGTCAATGTTCTTGAGGTCGCTAGAGGGCCTCAGCTCTATGGAATTATGCAGAGGTTTTTTCTCTCGGCTTTTTACTGGTTTTGTATTGTGACACTTATACCAGTTATTACGATGAGACTTTTCTCTGAGGAATACCGAGCGGGCACTATTGAAATGTTACTTACAGCCCCTGTTTTGGAATGGGATATTGTGTTGGCGAAATTTTTCGCAGGTGTTTTTATGTATATTTTGCTTTGGGCGCCGACAGCTATCTATTTCTTAGCCTTTCAGGTAATTACAGATTTTACTATCCCTGTTCAATGGGCCGCTCTGGGGCTCTGCTATTTGATGGTTTTATTGATTGGTATGTTTTATGTCTCTGTCGGAGTATTTGCTTCGTCCCTAAGTTCTAATCAGATCATTTCTGCCGTCATTACTTTCACCTTCATTAGCTTGATGCTTTTTCTTCCTAGTGCGTTCACTCAAGATGCAGACGCTGATAAAATAAACCAAGTACGTTACTTTTTTTCCCCTTATCATATGTGGGAATTTGCCAGGGGAACCTTTGACACGAGGCCTGTGATCTTTCACCTGTCTGGAACCATGCTATTCCTGACATTGACTTATGGTAATTTAATTTCGCGAAAATTTAAGTCATAGAAAGGTCAGTATGGCTAAGAAAAATCAAAAATTTTACTCGAAATTGAATTACGGCATCGTGATGGTGGCGGTCCTTTTTATTTTTCTTTCTGTCAACTCTCTGAGCATAAAAAGATATTACCGTATGCATATGGGGTTGAATAACACTGCTGAGGTTTCAGAAATTACCCAGAAGCTATTAAAAAATCTTCCAGGTCAAGTGCAGATTACTTTTTACATAGCATTTGAGGCTGATCCAGTGGCTCAGATTGTGCGGCCTGGACTAGAGCGTTTAGTTGAAGAATATCGTTATCTTGCAGGTGATAGTATAAAGCTAACTTGGATAGATCCGTATGTGAATCAACAGAAAGCATTGCAATTGGTTGACGAGTTTAGTCTCGATACGAATGAAGATGTAATCATCGTGCAATATGATGGAAAATATAGAGTATTAAGAATCATGGATATGGCAGAAGTACAAATGGGTAATGTCTATGATGGACAAATTCCTAGGCTGTTATCTTTCAAAGGCGAGCAGCTATTGTCCTCGGCTATATATGGGCTCATTTCAGGCCCAGAACGTCAGGCCTATTTCACTACGGGGCATGGTGAATATGATCCACTTAGCACAAGCGAAGATCCTCGTGGTTATTCTATGCTTACTTCTTATATTAGAAGGCAGAATGTGGAAATTCAAAAAATTGCTTTATCTCAGGTGCATGAAATTCCAGAGAATGCAGATTTGTTAGTGATAGCGGGTCCTAAAGCGCCATTTCAGCCCTTTGAAATCGATAGTATAAAGGCTTATCTAAATCGTGGGGGAGATAAACCTGGTAGGCTTATTTTGTTGTTAGACCCACAAAGTCACTCAGGTATGGAAGAGTTACTCACGGCCTACGGAGTCAAATTCAGTAACGATATGGTTATGAGAGAAATCACTTTGTTAGGAGAGCCTCGTATTTTGGTTGATGGAAGAGTTTCTGAATATGCTGACCATCCTGCAACCTCTTGGATAGGCGACTATGTAGAAAATATTTCCTTAGGTATTTCCCAGTCTTTGGAAGTTGGACAAGGCCTGGTACGAGAAAATCTAACTGTAACAGAATTATTGAAGACATCTGCTGCTTTTTGGGGAGAAACAAATCCTAGGGAAGAGCCCTTAGGCTACCAAGAAGAGCGAGATAAGAAGGGGCCCTTAACGCTAGCGGTGCTCGTGGATGCCGGGAGTGTTTCAGGTGGTGAGGTGCAACTTAATGAAATGAAAGCTTTGGCTATGGGCAGTGCTGGTTTTTTAGTGAATCAGAATTTATCAAAAAATATTTATAACGTGGATTTATTTCTAAATGCGATGAATTGGATGCTAGGAAAAGAGGAGTTACTAGGGATAGCACCTAAAACTCCAGAAGAGTTTACAGTCGAATTGACACCAACCCAGTATTCTATGCTATTTGTTGCACTAGCAATCGTGGTGCTGGGATCGGGTGGTATAGGAATGCTTATCTGGCTGCGGCGTTGAGTCAGGTTTTCTAGGAAAAGTAATGAGTCCAAGAATAACGATCATTTTGGTGCTATTGGCTACTGCTCTACTCTGCTACTTGTATTTTTTCGAAAAAGATAGTGCTGGCACTCAAGAGAAAAAGGAAAGACATGAGCGTGTGTTTCCTATAACTGGCTCAGGAACTATAAGTCGAATAGACGTGACGAATCAATACGGGGGATTCTCTTTCATTCGAGAAGCCAGGAATGCATGGCTAATAGAGAGACCTGTGGATTATCCAGCATCACGACTCGCGATGGATGCGTTATTATCAGAGATTGATTTTGCTCGCAGAATGACGACTTTGGATAAAGAGCAGTTAATAGACTATGCCAAAGCTTTAGAAGAATATGGATTAAGTGCAGCGAGTTATAAAATTAAGGTGATTTCAAATAATCAATTTTATGAATTATCTATTGGTAAGGAAACTGCCAGAGAAGGCCATTTTTATGCTTTGGTAACCTCTAAAAAAAGTGAAGATGTAATCGTTATTAGCAAGACTCTTTTAGACAGGGTAAACAAAGATTTGGATCAGTGGAGAAGCCGAAGTATCTTTGATATTAATAGTGATTTTATTCAAGCACTGACCTTAAAAGATGAAGGCCAAGAATTAACTATCTCAAAAATTCAGAATAATTGGAGGGTGGATAGGCCCCTAGCTATTGAAGCTGATGACCTTAAGGTTAAAGAATATCTAAGTGCTCTAAACGCAGCTAAGATAGAGAGTTTTCTCTCGCAAGAAAAAGGACAGGCTGTAGATGCTGGACTCACTGCAGCAAAATTAGCTCTGCAGATAGAAGATCATCAAGGTGCTAAACAGATTTTATGGATAGGAAATTCTGTTCCTGAAATGGAGGAACTCTTATACGCTAAACTTGAGGGAAATGATCTTATCTTTACGGTTCATGTTAATTTCATGGATATGGTTACTGGACTTTTGGATAAAGTGCGAGATAGAAGGCTTCTGCCAATAGATGATATTAGAAATATCTACCAAGTGAAAATGGAATTAGAAGGACAAGTGGCTTTTGAGCTTAAGCGCGAAGAAGAATCATCTAACTGGTGGGTTGAGAATATAGCGAGCACGGCAGAAAGATCGGAAGTGATAAAATGGCTTAAATCTCTCCGGAAGATCCAAGCACTAGAATTTCATGAGCCCGGTCTAGGACAAGGCGTCATAGCAGAAAGTATTCTAACAATTGTTAGTAAAGAAGAGGAGGGGTGGGTTGATAGTGTGATCGAGTTTAGTGTGGAGCAAAATTTGTTAGTGAGGGCATGGAATACTTCTATGCCATATTCAGTTAGTATTGGGTCAGATTTTATGAATGCTTATTTGAATAAGCGCTCCTGGAATTTTCTAAGCAAAGGATTAATAGATCAAAGTGAAAATAATTGGCAATCTATTACCTGGAGGGTTAGAGGTGATGTAAATAAGCTTGTTAAGATTGATGAATTTTGGAAGAGCGAACGAGGTGAAATTGACAATGATGCTTTGCAATATGTTCTAGATAGGCTTGTTCATTTGAAAGCGAGGAGCTGGTTGGGCCCAGTAGATAAGAAATTATTTGAAGACTCGGAAACTATTATTGAAATAGCTTTTAAAAATGATGAGGTAATGGTCTTACGCATTGGAAAAACAATACAAAACGGAATGGTGATGTGTTCCATCGAAGGCAATCCTTTTGCTTTTGCTATTACAAGTGGGTTGAGAAGCGATCTGGAAAAATATCCGATTAAACAAGTTGAATATCAGCCATAGCTTTAGCCTGTCATTAAATGCAAGAGTTAAGATTCTGGAGTGAATCCCCTTCGCATAGTATTCTCGGTAATAGTTTTAGGTTGCATAAAATGCAAAAGATAGTCAGGCCCTCCAGCTTTTGTTCCACCTCCAGACATTTTAAATCCGCCAAAAGCTTGCCTTCCCACTAGAGCTCCGGTACATCCTCGATTAAGATATAAATTACCAGCTTGAAGTTCATGTCGTGCTCGCTCAAGGCGATGTGGGCTTCTGCTGAATATACCAGCAGTCAAAGCAAAACGTGTTGAATTGGCATACTCGATTGCTTGATCAAAGTCATTAGCTTTCATTACGGCCAGTAATGGTCCAAAAACTTCTTCTTGTGCGATGCGATTTTCAGGTGAGATTTGATCTACAATCATGATCGGAACAAAATAGCCTTGGAAACGAGTTGGGGTCTTACTTTTGTAAATGAGGTGGCCTTCCTTTTGAGCGAGTTTCTGAAAATCTAGAATTGTCTTTTGAGCCTGAGCATCAATGACAGCCCCTAATGTATAAGACGGGTATTCAGCGGGGCCTATGGCCAAATCTCTTGCAGCTTTAGCAAGCCTCTCAATTAGCGCTTCATAGATAGTTTCTAAAACTATGAGGCGTGAGCATGCAGAGCATTTTTGACCTTGGAAGGCAAAGGCAGAGTCTAGGATCGCTGGAATGGCTTGGTCTAGATCTGCATCGTCATCTACAATGATTGCATTTTTACCTCCCATTTCACAGAGGACTCTTTTGAGGTGCTCTTGGTTCGGTTGTATAACGGAGGCTTTTTGTTGAATGCGCAACCCGGTTTGGAGAGAGCCTGTAAAAGCAATGAGATGGATGTCGGTGTGTTCTACTAGATAGTCTCCTATTTCATGGCCGTAGCCTGGAACGAAATGTAAAGCTTCTTTAGGTATACCAGCAGCATAGAGGTATTTTACTAAAAGGTATGCAGTGATGGGGCTTCTTTCTGAAGGTTTGAAGACAACTGTATTGCCAGTTGCTAAGGCTGCTGCGGTCATGCCACAAGAAATGGCTATGGGGAAATTCCATGGAGCAATGACAGCACAAACTCCTAGAGGGTAGTATTGGTAATCATTTGTTTCGCCAGGAACTAGATTGTGTTCTTGCACTTTAGCAAGACGAAGCATCTCGTTGCTATAGTATTCAAGAAAGTCAATGGCTTCCGTGATATCAGCATAAGCTTGTGACCACTGTTTTCCTACCTCGAGGACTTCCCAAGCTGCTAGCTTGTAAACATCCTGGCGCATGAGCTCAGCTGCTCTACGCAAGATTTTTATTCTCTGTAGAGGAGATCTTCTCGACCAAGTGGGAAAGTAATTTTTAGCTGTTGAAATGGCCTTATCAGTGAGGTTAGATGTGGCTGTGCTAGAGCTACCGATGGCTTCCTCAGTGTTATTAGGATTTAGGATCGTAATAACCCTTCGGGTTTTAATCTCTTTGCCACCAATGATGAGAGGACAATGTAGACCTAGCTTATTACGAACGTCCTGTATGGCTTGAGTAAACTTATGACGTGTCTTGAGAAAAATGAAATCAGCAAGAGGTTCATTACGGAAGCTTGAGCTCCTTGCTTCTGTAGTTGGTCCAGGGTTTGTTGGTATGTTGGTCTTAGGACTGGCTAGTAATTGTTTTGTGTCGAGTTGCTTAGAGAAGCTGTTACGTAAAAAGGATTCGTTAGATGTATTTTCCAGGAGGCGCCGCACAAGATATGCCATTCCTGGTATGACCTCTCCAAATGGGCAATAGAGTCGGACTTGGCCCGCCTCATCCAATATAGCCTTGCGAACTGGTTCAGCCATGCCATAGAGCACTTGAAATTCATAGCGACTGGCTGGCACTCCTAGATGCTTGGCCATTTCAAGGACTGCTGCAATGCTTCTGATATTGTGTGAGCCACAGTCGAGGCGGACATGCTTATGATTCATGAGAATGATCTGAGCTATTTTCTCGAAAGCATAGTCTGTCTCTGCTTTATGCCGGAATACTGGGGACTGCCAACCCTGTTGTTGTGCATACACGGTTTCAAAATCCCAGTAGGCTCCCTTTACTAGGCGAATGGAAAAAGCAACGTTTTCTGATCTAGCCCATTCCATGAGCAAATTTACATCCTCTTCGGTATCTTTGAGGTAAGCTTGTAAGGCTAGACCTAAGTGAGGGTAATCACGGAATTGAGGGTGAGTGCGTAGTCTTCGAAAGACTTCTAGAGTAACATCTTTGTATTCGTAGGACTCCATATCCAAACACATAAAGGCATTGGTCTTGATCGCTTGTTCAAAAATGCACTCCATTCGTTTAAGAATGGCTTGAACCGAGTTTTCGAAATCTATGGCATGACATTGTGAATAAAGGGCGGTTGCTTTAACTGCGATATGAACTTTGGGGCTATATCCGTAGTCAAGAGAGGCTGGTGATGAACCGCTAGGCAAGGACAGCCATTTATTCTCTTGCTTGTGTAGATTGGTTAAAAGAGCTAGGTAGGTCTGCATATAAGTCTCAGCCTCTTGCTCATTAACTGTGGCCTCGCCAAGGACATCTACAATAAACGTATACCCGTGGTCACGTAAACTACTCAAGCGTCTGATAGAGGGTTCAATTGTCTCGCCAATGATAAACTGCCGCGACATACTTTTCATTTGGTTTTCCATTGCTATGCTTATGATTTTACCTCCGATAGCACCTCCAAAGTTGGATATTCGGGAACCCCATTTCACAGGTTTTGGAATTGTAGAATCCTCGATATCGAAGTATTCCTGAATGTGGCGGACTAGCTGCTTAGAATTTTTTAGGCTCGGAAAGACGTCGACAAAACGAAGTAGCTGCACTTTAAAAGACTCGTTTTGCATGGACCAATCCATGAGTTTACCGTTCCAAGTAGAAGTATCGAATAGGGAGGGAGTTTGATCACGTATAGTGTCAAAAATCTTTTTGCCACGTCTGTAGATAGCGCTTTCAAGATTCTCTATCATGGGCTTAATGCCTGTAAAGGTAAAAGATATCCAAAGAATATCAGGGGGATTTCTCAGATAGTATTATCGGTCAAATTTGGCTAAATTCAAATGCCTAAGAGTGGTAGGACTTGCTGGAGTTTGTGGATAAAGTGCTTAGCCCCGGTTTTCACTTTGGGACGTTGAACAAAACCTCCGAAGCCAACGAATAGATCAACTTCGCTTTGTGTTTCTAGGTCACTATTGCCGTCACCTACCATGATGATTTTTTCCGGGTGCTTTACTGCTTTTATCTTTTTGATCATCTCAATTTTCCCGCCATCGCGTGTAGAGGGGTAATGAGAGTCAAAGCCCTTATAATTACCTTGATTATCAAAGTGCAATGGGACTGCTTGGATTGTTTCAATATTTAAGTATTCGGCTAGAGGCTTAATAACGGGAACAAAACCACCAGAAATAATGATGGGCGTCCAACCATTTTTCCGAGCGCTATGGATAGTGTAAAGGGCAGTGGGTTCAACACGTTCGATGTATTTTTTCCCGATTTTCAGACACTCATCTTCTGTAGGGCGTATCATTTCGAGTCTTTTGCCGAAAACTTCCTCAACTGATATTTGGCCATTCATCGCCTGGTTAGTTAGGGACTCAACTTGTTTAAAGACGGATTGGCCTTTAAAACGTGCGAGCTCGTCTACACCTTCAATAGCACTCAAGGTCGAGTCGCAGTCAAAAGCGAGAATTTTGGTCATGCAAGGGATTTAGTGGCTAAAGTCTACTCCGTAGGAGGGCTGGAAGCTGTTGTTTCAGTTTCCTCTGAGGCAGCTTTAGTGCTGGCATTTTCTGAGGGTTCTACAGAAACTCCAGCGGCTTCCGGTGTGGGCAGATCATTCAACAGCTGCTGAGCTTTTCCGGTGTAAGGTCCATATCCTTGTGCAAGGACCTCGGTTAGTAACTGTCTAGCTCCTGCTAAATCTTCCCTACTTTGAGCTATTTTGGCTGCTTGGTAGCTAGAAGCAGAAAAGAAAGGATGAGTGGGTGTACGGTCTATGAGATCTAGGAATGTTGCTTGGGCCTCTTCAACTTGACCAAGTGACTCTTGCATCATACCCAATGTATACTCAACCGCAGGAGTTGCTGGGTGTTCTGGAAAACTGCTCAGAAAGTCTTCGTAATACTCCAGCGCTTTATCCCATGTGCCTTCTTCTTGAGCTAGCTGAGCAAGTTTGAGGAGTGCATTTGCAGATGCTGGCGCTGAAGCATAGTTATTCACGAGAGCTTCAAGCTTTGATATTTCTTGGTCCTCACTGTCAAGTGCTTCGAGCAAAGCTCCTCTAGCCTCAATGGCTGCTTTTTGTTTTGCATTCCACTGATAGAGGTAAATACCTGTTCCCCCTAAACAGGCAATTACTAGAACAATTATGGGGACCTTGATTTTATCCCAGGCCTCATTCTCAGCATCAACTAGGCGTGCTTCATCAGATTCTGGCTGTTGCTCTCCTGGATTATTCTTAGACATGAGCGAAGAAGAATGGAGTTGTAAAGTCGATGTGGCAAGCTCTATCTTGTGATCGCCCAGAGCAAAAAATGATCTTATTTTGCATATTTGCAGAATATTATATAAAAAAATTCTTTTTTATATTTTATTTTAGCCGATTGTTAAATTTATGAGCAGGTTACAATTTATTATCGTTAACATTTTGGCAGGGGTATTTGTCACACTCATGGTGGCTCAGTATTTACTTTCCCAAGTTAACCAGCAGCTTAATCAGGATGTGATTACAATGCAGCAACAAGTGGCTGGCTCTCAGCAGGCCAAGCCAGTGCTCAATCAGCTAGCTATACGCCTTGCCCAAGCAGCCCAAAAGGAGCCTGACATGAACGATTTGTTGGCAAAATATCGCCTGAAAGTTACTTTACCCCAAACAGGAACATCCGCGCCTCAATCTGGTCAAGTATTTAACTAATGGGAGTTTGTCCATGAAATCGAACATATCTACAGGCACAATGAAAATTCAGCGAGTGCAAAGATCGCATGAGACTTACAATTCCTTTTGGCCTTTGACAATTGTGATTGCTGCGCTGTGTGTTATGACTTCTGTCCAGATCTATCAGATGCTGGAACAAAGAACCTTTTTGAAGCAGAATGTTGATAATCTTCAGCCCGCTATCCAAGAAGCGCGAGTCATCAGTGGAACTATCAGCCAGTTGAGTCGTGAGTTGCTACTGTTGTCTTCGGAAAGCAATGAGGCCAGAAGAATTGTTCAAGAATTTCAAATTCGTCCAACAGGCCAACAGGCTGCAATGGCATCAGCTGCCTCTGGAGGAGGGGCTGCCGTCCCTGCTGAGTTGCCTGCTTCCGAAGAATCCCCAGCGGACCAGTAATACCAACATTTGCTTTAAGTACTGCGATTAGAGTGTTTTTAGCTTTCTGCTTGCTTTGTAATCGATACTCTATTCTTCTTAGTTTATGGAATAACAAACTCTAAAAGTTGTTGCCACCTGTTTTATATCTTTAAAACGTTGGTAATCAACGAGATAGTAGTCTGCGAGCAAAGTTGTTTTCAAGTTGTTCACATCTACGTAAGTCGTTGATTTTTAGCAAAGTTACAGCTTTATGACACAATTTATTCGCAAAGATGAAAACAGGCTCATTTAAGTTATTAAAAGAGGATGCCTCTAGTAGGGCAAGGCTTGGTCGTCTGAAAACGGAACATGGTGTGATTGAAACGCCTTGCTTTATGCCTGTAGGCACCCAAGGAACAGTCAAGGCAGTCTCTCCCCAAGAGTTAAAAGCTTTAGGTGCGATGGTAATTCTTTCTAACACTTATCACATGTTTATCAGACCGGGCGTAGATGTGATAGATGCAATAGGTGGACTTCATAAGTTTATGAGCTGGGATGGCCCAATCTTAACCGATAGCGGTGGATTCCAGGTTTTCAGTCTGGCAAAATTAAGGAATATCACTTCAGAGGGAGTGCATTTTCAATCTCATGTAGATGGCAGCCATTTGTTTTTAGGTCCGAAGGAGGCGATACAAATCCAGCAGTCTCTAGGTTCTGATGTTGTGATGGTATTTGATGAATGCCCACCTTGGCCAGCTGAAAAGGGGTTAGTTGAGCAGGCCGTCAATCGCACGTTGGATTGGGCTAGGATTTGCAAGCAGGAATTGCAGGATGGTGTTGGTCGAGGCCCTACCAAAGAACAATTACTTTTTGCAATAATTCAGGGTGGCAGTTATGACGACCTAAGGAAATCTTGCGCGGAGGTGTTAGTGGAAATGGACTTTCCAGGATACGCCATTGGAGGGGTGAGCGTCGGCGAGCCAGAGTATGAAATGTTACGGGCAATTGAGGCGACTGAACCTTTTTTGCCTCATCATAAGCCACGGTATGCCATGGGGTTAGGTCAACCAGACCAGTTAGTTAAAATGGTGGCTCGGGGTATAGACATGTTTGATTGTGTTCTGCCTACTCGGGTTGCCAGAAACGGAACGGCTTATACCTCCAAGGGCACAGTGAATATGAAAAATGCTAGCAATCGCTTTGCAGAAGAACCCATAGAGGACTTTGGCCAGGACTACCCTTGTCATGGTTTCTCAAGAGCTTACATCAGGCATTTGCTAAAAGCTGAAGAAATTCTTGGCCTAAGGCTAATTACTCTGCATAATCTTTATTTTTATCTCGACTTGATGAGGCAGATGAGAGTGGCTATAAGCGAAGATCGGTTTAATCAGTGGTCGAATGATTTTCTAAATAACTACCAACCGAGAACAGAAAGTAACGAAAAATGATAGAGTTTGTAATGACGAAGATTGATGGAATGGTGATTTTGGCACAAGCGGCAGAGGATGCGGAGCCAGGAATGGGGGCGGGGCTTATGAGTATGGCGCCTTTATTAATTATGATCGTGCTCTTTTATTTCATCCTGATTCGTCCTCAGATGAAAAAGCAAAAGCAGCATGACAAAATGGTGTCTGAGATAAAATCTGGAACGAATGTCATAGTCGCCGGTGGTATCTACGGAAACATAGCTAACGTTAAGGAGAAATCGTTTGTAGTAAAGATAGCTGACAACGTGAAAATTGAAATCCAGAAGAACAGTGTTTCACAGGTTCTATCTGAAGGGTATGAGAAAAAATAACACCTTCTTTATTGATGCTTCTTTTATTGTAGCTATTTAGTACTTACACTTAAAACTTAACTTCGCTTTATTATGGACTATACGATTTTAGGATTATCCTTCTTATTTTTAATCTTCTTTGTTTGGTACTTGGCTAGCTCATATGACAGATCCCGTCGCTGGGTGGCTCTTGGGCTTATTGCCAGTTTAATTACTATTTCCACCCTGTCTTTGGTGCGTTTTGACGATGGGGATACTTCAGGTTCTTTGCCCTGGCCGGTGAATATTACACCGGGAATTGATTTGCGCGGTGGAACTCAATTTATTGTGGAGATCCAAACTGCTACTGAGAGCGAAGAGGCTGGAGACACTAAAAAGAAGGAGATCTCTCCAGCTGCTTTGGAACAAGCTCAAAAGGTATTTGAAGATAGACTTAATAAATTAGGGACCTCTGATGTTTTGGTTCAGCCCCTTGGTGAAAATCGTATCATTATCCAAGTGCCTGGAGTAAGTCAGAATGATAAAGTAAAGTATAGAAGCACCCTGGAGCGCGTTGCCAAGTTAGAGTTCAAGTTAGTTCACCCGCAGAATGAGGTGCTTTTATCTCAGATCAAAGCAGGCCAGGAAGAAATTCCATTCGACCATGAAATTCTGCCGCTATGGGATCGAGATAAAGAGGGCAATAGGATTAAAAGAGAAATATTGGTCACTAGGAAGACAGAGATGGGTGGTAAGCACGTAACTACTGCTTTCCCAACGCTCGGTCAGTTAGGAATGCCTGAAGTCATTATTAATTTTGACTCTAAGGGTAGCGATTTATTTGGAAAGCTCACCGCATCGAATATAGGACGCCGCTTAGCGATTGTTCTAGACCGTGAAGTTTATACAGCTCCCAATATACAGAGTGCTATATACGGCTCTTGTCAAATATCAGGTGGTGATATGACTCGTGCTGAAGCTGAGGAGATTGCTAGCGTTCTGGAAAATCCATTAGAAACGCCTGTAAAGATTGTAGATGAGCGAGGTGTAGATCCAACCTTGGGAAAAGCTTCGGTTAAAGATGGTTTTAACGCTGCAGTCATTGGATTCTGTTTGGTGATTGTTTTCATGGCCATCTACTATCGTATAGCGGGAGCTTTTGCCGTAGTGGCATTGGTCTTCAACTTAGTGATTTTACTGGGGTTGTTCGCTCAATTTGGATTTACGCTAACTTTGCCGGGTGTAGCTGGCGTGATTCTAACCATAGGCATGGCGGTAGATGCCAATGTCCTGATCTTCGAACGTATTCGCGAGGAGATGGACGAAGGCAAGCCTCTCAAGAATTCAATCCAGGCTGGGTTTAGCAAAGCTTTTAGTTCTATTTTTGATGCGAATGTTACGACATTTATAGCTGCGCTCTTTATGTTTTGGCAGGGGAGTGGAGCTGTTCGAGGATTTGCTATTGTTCTATGCCTGGGTATTCTATCGAGCTTGTTCACAGCACTAGTAAGTACCAGAGCTTGTTTTGATTGGATGATGACTCTTTACAAGTCTAGCAAACTCAATATGACCCATGTGCTCACCAAGACTAAGATAGACTTCATGTCTATGCGGAGGATTGCTGTGATTGTCTCAGTCGTTTTGATTGGGGGAAGCATCGCCAACTGGGTTAATAAAGGAAGCGATTCTCTAGGTGTTGATTTCGCAGGAGGTGCATTAGCTAGCTATAGTTTTGAGAAAAAAATTTCCGACGATGAATTGCAGGCTGCGGCTGGATCTTTACCTGTTACCTTTCAATACCAAGATTCTTATGGAGAAGGAGGAGAAATTCTTTCGGTTAAGGCTAGTAAAGAGGTGATTGAAGATGTTCATTCGAAAATCACGGAAGCGTTTCCTGATGCTAAATTTGATAGATTGCAGTTGGATAAAGTAGCAGCGTCTATTGGTAAGGAGTTTTTCAAAAGCTCAGCGGTCGCACTTGCTTTGGGACTAATTGGGATTTTCCTCTACATTGTTTGGCGTTTCGAAACTTCATTTGCCATTGGTGCTATAGTTGCGCTTATACACGACGTAACCATTACTTTAGGAATTTTTACAGCTCTTGGGTATCAATTCTCATTGACGACAGTAGGGGCTATTCTGACAGTAGCTGGCTACTCGATTAATGATACCATCGTTGTCTTTGACCGAATTCGTGAAGGCTTACGTCTAGATCCTCGCCAAGAATTAAAAGATGTAGTCAACAATTGCTTAAATGCCACGTTAAGTAGAACGATGATTACTTCTCTAACCACAGGTTTGTCAGTGCTAGCATTGTTTTTCTTTGGTGGTTTCGTGATCCATGACTTCTCATTGCTTTTGTTAACAGGGGTTTTAGTTGGAACCTATTCATCCATTTTTGTCGCAAGTCCAATCATACTACTATTTGGAGCAAAAGCTAAGCAGGAGGCAGCTATTGATCCTGAATATATAGCGACATCTAGTTAGTAATTTGTGTGAAGCGTTGGAAAATATCCTCGGCGAATGGCGTTGATCCGTATGAAAGTGAGCAGGTGGTTAAGTATCTGCTTAATGCTAGGGGAATATCTGACAGGGAGCATGAAAGTTTTCTTCACCCAAAACTATCCAATTTAAATGACCCTCTGCGTATTCCGGATATGGAAAGGGCGGTTGTCCGTGTTGAGGAAGCTTTGAGAACTGGGCAGAGAATCCTGATCTATAGTGATTACGATGTAGATGGGATGACCAGCAGTGCGCTGATGTTTCGCTTTTTAGCACAGATGGGAAAGCAGGTGGATGTTTTTATCCCTGAGCGTTTGTCAGAAGGTTATGGTCTATCTATTTCTGCTATAGATCGAGCAATAGGGGAGGGTAAGCCTGATCTATTACTTGCTTTGGACTGTGGAACAACAAGTGTTGCAGAAGTGGAATATCTCAATGAGAAAGGAATTGATGTGATTATCATTGACCACCACGAACTTGCTGAAAAGATTCCAAACGCTCTGGCCTTTGTAAACCCGCAAAAAGGAGAGCATGACCATATTCTAGCAACTGTTGGATTAGTTTTTAAATTCTGTCATGCCTTCTTAAAGATGCGGGATGAGCCAGATTTGTTTGATCTCAAAGAGTGCTTAGATCTCATAGCTGTTGGGACAGTAGCGGACATTGTTCCACTTAAGGAGGATAATAGAATACTCGTGCACCACGGACTGAAGCGTTTGGCGCAAACAGCGCACGTGGGCTTGCAAGAGTTGATGCAAGCAGCTGGTATTCGACGTAGGCCAACGCCGGTGACCATAGGTTTCATGATTGGTCCTAGGCTAAATGCTAGTGGTCGTTTAGCCGAAGCCAAATCTGGCTGGGAATTGTTAACCACGCAAAGTCGCCGAAATGCTGCCATACTTGCTCAGCAGCTAGACCGTTTGAATAGGGATCGACAAGATTTGGAACAACAAGCCACTTATGAGGCTGAGGCTATTATTGGCAGGAAGGTAGGAGTCAACCCCAAGTGTGTGGTAGTAGCTTCTCGTGAGTGGCACCAAGGCGTAATAGGAATAGTCGCTTCTAGATTACAGAAAAAATGGTACTGTCCTATAGTTGTTATTTCAATTGATGAAGATGGGAAGGGTAAAGGGAGTGGGCGCTCCATAGATGGTTGTTCTTTAATGGATGGTTTAAGGCATTGCCAAGATTTGCTGCTAAGTTTTGGTGGTCATGCCATGGCGGCAGGTCTTGAGATTGAGGCAAATCAAATTGATACTTTTCGAGAGCGCCTAGAGGAGTGGATGCAAAGCAACTGCTCTGAGGAAATTTACCAAGAGCAACTTGATATCGATATGGAGTTGCCTGGAGAGGCCCTAAATGAGGAGCTTGCTAGAAGCCTTGGAAAACTAGAACCTTTTGGTCGCTTTAATGAACCGCCAATTTTTGTTATTCGAGATATCCAATGTGAGGGAAGTGAGAAAATATTTGGTAAAGGGCATTTACGTTTTTCGGCAAGGGTTGGCAGTAATTGGTTTGATGCGGTTGCCTTTAATATGGCGAATGAGCTCCTGGGGCAGAAAAAATTTGATGTGGTAGGCCACTGGGAAATTGATGATTATTCCGGGAAGCCGTGCCTGAGAATCCTTGATTATAAATCATCTGATAAATAGCCTCTAGCAATTGTGAAAAAATCTTTCACTAATTTGGCAAAAAAGTTGGGTTATGAAGATGCTCTTGGGCTACTTTATCATTTTCCTAGACGCTATGAAGATAGAAGTCGTTGGGAAGATCCCTTCTTGCTTGATGAGGGTGAGCAAGTCACCACCTTCGGAAAAGTTGTTGATCAAAGTATCAAATTCACTCGCAGCTCTAAAAAAATCATAGAAATTATTCTTCAAATTGAGGGATCTTATAAGGCTCTGAAGCTCGTCTGGTTCGTGCAGCGTTATATGAAATGGAGTGATTGGAAGGGAAAGTGGGTTATTGCATATGGCCGTATGACATGGAAGAGTAAAGGTAATAAGCGGGAAGCCCAAATGATGCATCCTGAATATGAGGTTGTGGAGCCGGAGGAGTATGAGGAGGCAGGTAAGCTCAAAATGAGTCCTCATTTAAACCGCATAACACCAGTTTATCCATTAAGAGAAAAGGTTAAGCAAAAGGCGTTGAGAGCAACTATATGGGAGATTATTGAAAAGGAGCAATTAGTGTTCCCAGAGTTATATGAACATTCACAACCTAGAATGTCCAGAGGAGAAGCAATGTTGGCTATCCATTTCCCAGAGTCACTAGAGGAAGTAGAACAAGCAAGACGGAGACTCGCATTAGATGAGCTGGTTTGTATGGAGCTTGCTTTGGTGAGAAGGCGAATGCTAGCGGCAAAGGCCGTCAAAGTAAGAGGAAGTCAACAATATGATTTGGTGAATACTTTGAGAGGAGTTTTACCTTTTCAGTTAACAGAAGCACAGCTACAAGCATGCCGTGAAATAGATCAAGACCTCTCGAAAGAAATTCCTATGAATAGGCTTCTTCAGGGGGACGTTGGTTCTGGAAAAACGGTAGTTGCTTTGCATGCGTTACTCCGTTCTTTGGAGTCTGGCAAAAATGGTGCTTTGTTGGCACCAACTGAAATTTTAGCTAACCAGCATTTTAAAAATATTAAGAGGCTTGTAGAGCCTATAGGTGTGCACGTGGAACTTCATACTCGGAATAATCGGTTTTCTGGTGAAACATTGTTTTCATCTCAACCTACTATTTATGTTGGAACTCATGCATTAATCCAAGGTAAAGTTGTAATCCCGAATTTTGGTCTTGGAGTGATCGATGAACAGCATAAATTTGGAGTGTTGCAACGAACAGCTTTATTGGGAAAAGGAGAGGCCCCGGACTTGCTTGTGATGACGGCTACACCCATTCCTAGGACTTTATGTTTAACGGTATATGGGGACTTGGATGTCTCAGTCATACAGCATCTACCTCCGGGCAGAAAAGTAGTAAAAACTGTGCTTAGAGATCGGAGCAGCTTGCACAATGTTTGGGATTATATCAAGAAGGAGAACGCTAGAGGTCGTCAAGCATATGTGGTTTATCCTTTAGTTGAAGATTCTGAAAAGATAGATCTTAAATCTGTAAAAGCAGGCTATGAAGAACTCAAGGAGATCTTTGGAGAGAATCAAGTGGGAATCGTCCATGGCAAAATGGATGCTGGGGACAAAGACGAAAGTATGCAGAAATTTCGCAGCGGGGAATGTGGCGTTTTAGTGGCTACTTCAGTAATAGAAGTGGGCGTGGATGTTCCGAATGCTACCATTATGGTGATCGAGCATGCAGGGCGTTTCGGGCTAGCGCAATTACACCAATTACGTGGCCGAGTAGGTCGAGGTGCAGATCAATCTTATTGCATCCTAGTGGATGAGATGGAGAGTATTGATTCCTGGAAGCGTCTGAAGATTATGGAACAAACAGCAAATGGTTTTGAGCTAGCGGAGGAGGATTTCAAAATCCGTGGCCCTGGCAATATATTGGGCACCGAGCAAAGTGGCCTTCCTCCATTAAAAGTGGCGAGGCTCCCGAAAGACTTGCCTATGATTTCTAAAGCAAAAAAATTGGCAGAGAAGATTTTGGACAGCGATCCAGAACTTTCTGAACATGAAGGACTCAAGAAGGTGCTCGGGCATTACTGGACGATGGCCGAAGAGGTTGCTAATAACTAAAGAGCCGCTTTCATAAATAGGAATGAATCGTATTGCTAGAGGCTAAATAAAAAGATGGAAAGGTTAATTAGTATTGTTGTTGCCCTTGTGGTGCTTGTTTTTTTTGTTTTTTGGGTGACTTCGGAAGAGCCTCTGCCTCTCGTTGAAGAACCAGAACCTGTGGTGGAAGAGGAGGTTCTAGATGCAGTTGAAGTGCCACCCATTGAAGAGGAAAAAAAAGATGAAACAGCAACCTTGAAGTCTCTATTCAAACAAGAAGAAGTTGTTCAGGACCCGCTACTGAATAAATTCAACACCGAGCTCGCGGACCTTGCACTAAAGGCTGGGCAGTATGTGGTAGGTGTGATTGCCATAAGAAATAAAGATGAGGTGATAGCGGAGCATGAAGATATCAAGTGGTTAGGACTTGATGATCTCCCAGAAGAGAGTTGCGTTTCTGGCACTGTTTTAAGTCAGGAGGGCTATATTGTTACAACTTTTAGAGCTATAGCAGGTGCACACACAATCAAAGTAAGTGTAGCTCGTGGATTGATGAAAGAGGCAGCTCTCATAGGAGCAGATCCTTATGCAAATATAGCTGTATTAAAAGTGGAGACAGAGCCCTTAGTTGAGGTGCCATGGGGAGATGCTGTTTCGGTCAGAAGAGGAGAGGTAGTGATGTGCGTTGCGAGTGGGGAGGGGTTCAGGAAATCATTTTTGTCAGGAGTGGTTAGTGATAAGCAGCGTGATGGTATACTAGCTGATGGGCTTTCTTACGAAAATTTTATCCAGTTAGATTTGCCACAGATATTCGGCAGTGACGGAGCTCCGGTTATTAATGTTAAAGGTGAAGTTGTGGGCGTTTATTCTGAGGTAAAGATTCATCAAGCGACTAAATCTGGTTTTGCCTATGCTATTCCGAGTAATTTGGTTCGTTTTGTGACAGATTCTATCCTCAATAAAGGTGTAGTAGTGAGAGGAGGAATTGGAGTTCGTGTTCAAGCGATAGATGATCACATTGCTACAGCTTTTGCTTACTCTAGTGTAGAAGGAGCGCTAGTTTCAGATGTTTTTACTGGTGGATCTGCAGATATAGCTGGAGTAGCAGCTGGTGATATGATTGTAAAAGTTGGCGAGATAAAGGTCGATTCAGCCATGCAGTTAAGATTGCAAATTGCCCAAGCACCAGTTGGAAGCATGATGCCTATTGAAATTTTCAGAAGCGGTCAGTTCGTTCCATTAGAGGTATTAATTGAGCAGCGCTTGCCCCCAGCCTGGGTTTCAGGATTAATTCGACCTAAGGCTAGGTATTCAACGGAGCATTCCCAGAAGGAAGAAGTTAATAAAGTCATTTTGCAAGGTCTAAAGGTAGAGGAGCTTACTAGTACACTCATAAAAAAGTATGAATATCCCGCTGACTCTAAGGGATTGATTATTACGGAGGTCATGGAAGAAAGTCCTGCAGAAAAGGCTGGGCTAAAAAAGGGGATGCAAATTTTGTCTGTTAATCATCAGTATGTTCATTCGATTGAGGAATGGGAAACTGTCTTGGAAGATTCAGAGTTTCATGAAACCATCCTGTTATGGATCGAATGGAATACCGAGCGCAAGTACTATATCTTGCATTAACTAGAGCATTTTAGAATTCATTTTAAACATACTGGCAGTGGTTGAAAAAGTTTCTACAATCCTCTGCGGCAGATGAATCGAAGCTCTCATTAACAGCAGCAATGAGTTCATCCCAAGTTCTTTTAGCAGCGTTTCGCAATGGTGCTTTAAATTTAGAAAAAGCCATTTCGATAGGGTTAAGGTCCCGACTATAAGCAGGAAGATAAACCAACGCAGCACCGACTTTTTCTATGGCCTCTCTCACGCCCTTGACTTTATGTGCAGGTAAATTATCCCAGATTACTATATCGCCCTGCTTTAAAGTAGGACATAAGTGTTGCCTGATATAGCTCAGAAATATTTCTCCATTCATGGCACCATCAATTAATGGTGGTATTGTTAGAGCCTCATATCTCAAAGCTGCTAGAAACGTGGAGCCAATGACCATACGGCACTTGGTCATGACACCGTTCTCCTCGTAAAGCTCTACCGTAAAGAGATGTCATCTTGGTATTCACTCCAGCTTCATGAAGAAAAATGAGCTTCTCAGCTGGTCCCACATCCATTGTTCTCTTCTGGCTTTTATATCAGTGCGTCCACGCTCGCTGGCCCGAAACGTTTTTTTAAACTATAGCCCATCTTGGTCAGATGATAGTGTAGCGTAGCCTGACTAATACTTAACTCAAATTGCTCATAGAGTTCTTCTTGAAGTTGTTCTAGGGTAATTCCGAGCTTTTGTTTAATTCATTGGATGATTTGTTGCTTATATGCTTGAAGTTTACTCTGAAGGTAACCTCCTCGCTGTTTATAATATACCTCGCCCTTTTCTCTATATCTTTTCCAATAGTTGTTCTATGAACTCCAAATGATACTGTTGCCTGGCTTTGGCTCATCCCTGCTTCTAGGGCTTCTATGATTTTCTCTCTTAGATCTTTACTATAAACTTTCATCTTTAAGCTTATATACCCACTATTCTTTCATGAACAGATTGTCGTTATTTAATTCTAAAATGCTCCAGTAGGGGACGTGCTCAAATTTACTCTGGGACAGCAGCCTCCAGAGATTGAAATTTTGCCGTATGTAAAAATTGATGGACCTAATGAAGAAAAGGTATTCGAATTTGCGATAGAGGACCTGGGATTTCCAAGCGGGCAAGAAAGCGGATCTTTGAAATCTTCTAGCGTGAGGCAGGGCAAGAGATTGAAGGCACTGGGGCAGGGTTGGCGATTGTGCAAAACATTGTAAAAAAGGACAGAGGTAAGGTTTGGGTTGAGTCAGGTGAAAGCGGAGGCTCTGAGTTTACCTTTATCCTCGGTTAAAGGGTAAGGTTTAAGACATGATCTGGCAGAGAAATTAACATGGATTATAGGCTTTTAATTTTCTTCTGGAACATCAACCTGAAGTAGATAATTAATGAAACGGCGAGGGTTGATCATGACGGATGATACCAATTCAAAAGTAACGGTAACAAAGCCATCTACCGGATCTGGAATAGAAATCGTTTGTTGATAATGCAGTGGATTTAAGGGATCGCTACCTAAAATACCGTCTTCCCAGACGATTAAATCAGAAGAGATTTCAATTTTTTCTATAAATGGGTCGGGAATATTCTCTACCCGGTGCAGGATAAGGTTGAAATGGAGCATATCGTCGGTGCCTGGCCTGATTTCAACAGATAATGGAAGAGTGCCGTCACTGTCAGCAACATTAGGATCGAATCCGAAAAGGTGCTCATAGATATTAATCAAATTATCTTCGTCCGGATCAGCAAATTCTCCCCACACGGTTGAACGTGTCGCAGAATTGCCGACATCATCTGGGAAGTTCAGCACATTCCATAGTCCGTATTTGGTTGCGGTGACAGTTACTGTTATTGTTGGACTATAGAGAATGTCATTTTCATTCTCCACGCTGACCCAAAAGAGGTAATGGCCCTCGGGCAGTATTTCCGTTGATAATTCGGAAGTCGTAATGGTAGTAAATGGATTTGAGGTGTCTCCACTTTCACCAGCATACCATTGATAGAATGCTTGTCTCGTAGCACCTGTGACAGATAGGGTCACTTCTTCATCAATATCAACGTCAAGTTCTATTGGGTCAATGGAAATGATAGGTGGGGTGTACTCAATAGCTCCTAACTCTACCGTCGATTGATTGATGCGAGGTAGGTCACGGATATCAGAGGTTGCGTAGACTGGGAGAACTGTATTATTTCCGATATTTAGGGCAGGAGAGTTTGGTAGGAGGCGTAGATCATCGTCTAAGCTTCCTAAAATGTTATCAATACCATCTACATCTAGAAATAAAGGATCGGGGACATCTTGAGCTGTGGGGTTGCCGGGAACATTATTCCCAGCGTCTATACTGCCGAGAAGAATGCCTACCCCACCTTGAATTAGACTGTAAGAAATGATAGGTAGTCCATTCTGGCTATAGATTTGCTCAAGAGAATTAAGTGTTGCCGATGAAGTGTTACCCCACAAGATAGAATTAGTGACAGATGTTGGACTGGTCTCATTGTAGATGCCACCACCTTGCTGAACAGCAGAGTTTCCACTTACAGTTAGATTGATAAAGCTCGGGGAACTGTTGACGTTAAAAATAGCACCTCCAGAATCAGTTGCCGAATTCCCCGAATAAACTGCGTTACTTACAATCGGGTCGCTAGAGAAGATATTATAGAGGCCTCCCCCTGCTATAGCGGAGTTACCTATAAATGAGACTCGATCCATATCTGGAGAACTATTCAATGTATTATAAACACCTCCTCCGCTTGCAGCATCATTACCGAAGAATAAAAGGTTCTCCATACTTGGAGAGCTGTTATTGCGCAGGTAGATGGCGCCTCCTTGGATAGCAAGGTTGCCGCTGAGTGTGAGATTTAGAAGAGTAGGGCTACCGGTAATGGCAAAGATTCCACCACCACTATTTAGATTTGATTCTGAGCCTTGTAGATCTTGATTAGACTGTCCTCCTGTAATAATAAATCCATCTAATACCGCGGTGTTATCGACTCCGCTGGCTGTAACGACGCTGAGGCTGTTGATACCTTGAATGTCTGAAGCACTTCGAACGACCCCATCGGAATCTGTGATATCAGGATTTGTAAAGCTATCGATATCTCCGCTTAGTATGGTTTTATTAAGTTCCCAATCGCGTTGGGATAGTTCGGTTTCATTACCGGAGAATCCCCCATAAATAGAGACTCCATCTAGTAATTGGAAAGTAGCTGAGCGCTCTAAAGGATTAATGGTAGGTTTATAAATTCCACTTGCTACCCAAATCTCGTTAGTGCTTTGATTTTGAACAGAAACTAAAGCATCTTGAAGAGAGAGGAATGCATGATCCCAAGAGGATCCATCTTGTGAGCCAAGAATTGCAGTCCGGTCGACAAAAATGGGTCGAGCTTCATAAGCGCCTATATCCACCACACCATTTACAATGCGTATTGAACCTAAGTAGTCGGTTGAAATATTGTTGGGTAGATCCATATTACTGCCCTGATTGATAGCTGGAGAGGAGGGTAACAGCGATAAATCATCATCCAAATTTCCGAAAATATCATCTACCCCATCTGGATCTACAAACTGAGGGTCTACATTTAGGATATGGGCCCCATTCGGGTAGCCCCCCTGGATAATGGAGTTAGATAAAAAAGGAATAAGTATAGGAGAAGAAAGTTGTTGCTCAGAGATAGAACCTGTGCCAGCACTGTTATTCCAAAAAATACTGTTAGAAATCATTCCACCACTTCCTAAATCATTGAAAATTCCACCGCCATCCGAAGTGGCGAAATTTTGAGATAAGGTAGCATTAACGATTGAAGGGGCGCTGTTCGAATTGGATATGGCGCCTCCAGAATTAGCAGTATTTCCATTTGCTACCAAATTAGCAATCGTTGCCCAGCTGCCAATATTATGTATTCCCCCGCCTTTCTCGGTGGCTGAGTTACCCAAGAGAAGTAGGCGATTGATGAGAGGATCGCTCCCATTCGTATTCGATAGTCCGCCTCCATTTGTCGCTTGGTTGTCAATCAACTGAAGGTTGGTTAGTTGTGGAGAGCTATTGTCTAGATATAGAGCGCCACCAGAATCTGCAGCGAAATTTCCTTGAAAGATGATATTTGTTAATGAGGGGTTACTGTCTTCGATTAACATACCGCCTCCATTGCTATTTGCATAACCACCAGTGATAACAAACCCATCTAGAATTGCTGAGGATCCAACCCCTATTGCGCTTAGCACGGAGCGGCTATTGGTTGTGTGGCCCGTTACCGAGGATAGATCACTAATAATGGGAACTTGGCTATCATTTTGGTCAATATCGCCACTAAGAATAGTGGGAGTTGCTTGGGGAGTGCGATCGGAAGTGGAATCCTCATTGCCTGAGAAACTTCCATAAAGCTCAACTCCAGTGATCAGTTGAAAGGACGCATCACGGTCGGTTGAAACAGCAGTTGGATAATAGATTCCAGTAGCCACCCATATCTCTTGACCTAAGACAGCAGCCGAAAGTGCACTTTGTATATGAATAAATGCATTGGTCCAGGAGGTTCCATTATTGCTGCCAGATGTTGCCAATAAGTCGACATAAAGAACATTAAACTCATAAGCACCTAGGTCGATGACCGAGTTATAAATACGAGGCGAGCCTTTTAGATCAGTGGCTGGTAGAGTTGGAGTCGTTGTATTATTGCCCACATCTAAGGCAGGAGAGCTACCTTTCAAACGTAAGTCGCCAGCAAGCGTATCTACAAATAAAGGGTTAGGGCTACCAGGAACGTTATTACCGTTGTCAATACTACCTGTAGGCAGCCCACCTTGGATCAAACTATAGGCAATTTCAGGAGTGCTATTTTGATTGCTAATCTGTCTATCTGCTACTGTAATCGAACTCGAAAGATTGCCCCAAAAGATACTATTTATGATAGAGACTAAACCGCTATCGATAGATCTCATCGCACCTCCATCAAAGGAGGCAACATTTGCACTAAAAGTTGTATTAATCAGTGAGGCAGAGGCACCGTTGGAGTTATGGATGCCTCCACCATTTAAACTCACGGTATTACGATCAAAAGTAACATTTACCAGAGTAGGATTACTCGTGCTACCTGTATTATCTATACCGCCACCTTGGGCAGCAGAATTTAGAAGAAACGCAACATTGGATAGATCGGGAGAACTGCCTTGATTGTATATTCCCCCGCCTTCATTTAGAGCTCTGTTTTCTTGGAAAGTGCACATATTAAATTTGGGGGCACTTGAGAAGAGGTTTGCTACTCCACCTCCTAACTCGGCTTCATTATTTGTAAAAGAGACGTTGGTTAGTAGAGGGGAGCTAGTTTGATTAGTAAGAGCCCCACCATTGCCTTCCCCTCCAATACCGACGACGAGATTCTCCTGAAACTCAACGTTATTTAGAATAGGGTTACTCGAAATATTAAACATCCCTCCACCACTGGTTTCTGCCATATTTTTGATGAATGTAACGCCTGCTAAATTTGGCGAGCTTGAGTCGCAGAATAAGCCCCCACCAATAACGGCACTGTTATCTTCAAAAATGGTATCAGTGATATTTGAGAAGAGGCTAAGATTAGTGCTCATTCCTCCACCGAATTCTGCAGTGTTATTGATAAACTTGACTTGATTTAATGATGGGGAACTGCCGCGGCTAAACATGCCACCTCCATTGAGGTCGGCATGATTTTCTTCAAAAGTGACATTGATTAAGACAGGAGCGCTATTACTTTGATTTAGAATGCCGCCGCCGCCATTAGTAGCGAGGTTGTAAACAATAGTTACTTGGTTTAGGAGAGGGCTGCTATCGTCATTTAATATGCCACCGCCATTAGTAGCAGAATTTCCGCTAATAGTAAGGTTGCTTAAAGTAGGATTGCCAGACTGATTGTAAATGCCTGCACCATTATTTGCAGAGGCAGGAAGCAAGGTGTCTGAGAGTCCTGCTGTAATGACAAAGCCGTCTAATAGTGCGGTATTGTTTGTTCCACTTCCAGTTACTACGCTAAAGGAATTGCCACCTTGGATCTTTGCTACATCAAGGACTATGTCACCTCCAAGGTCATCTCCATCGATATCACCACTTAAGATCGTCAAATTGGCCTCCCAGTCTCTTTGTTCCAGAAGGGTCTCAGAGCCATTAAAACCTCCGTATATAGAAACGTTGTTGAGAAGATGGAATGTCGCACTGCGGTTCAGACTATCGCTAGTGGGGTAATAGACGCCTGCCATTACCCAAACGGTATCGCCTGGAGAGGCTATGTTTTGTAAAGCATTCTGGAGCTCTGCTGCATTGCTCCAATTAGACCCATCAGCTAAACCCTGAGGAATGGGTTTTACATAAATAATTGCAGCTGGAGAAGGAGCCGATAATAAAAAAATCAGGGCAAGCTTTTTACAGAGTAATTTGCATAATGGTTCAAATAGACTGCGGTTAGAAAGCTCCTTAAAAATTGGAGCAGCTTTAAAAATCTTTGTTCGCTGATACACTGATTCATCTCCCCAAATTCAAATAATAGAGTCCCTTTATTGCCTACTCAGTCTCTATTACACAATTAAATGGAGGTGGAAAAGGGGGAGGCAACACACCACAAGATTCAGGATGTGGCAGAGGTTGCTCAGCTACTTCGGGTAAATCAGCCACTAAAGGATAATCAACCACTGGCACATACTCTCCCATAAAGCCTCCCATTGGGTTATGTTCTGAAGTTTTAAAAGGAACTGACTGTGCAGAGCCGCAGAAATCAACATCGGGTAGAATAGTTCGTATGGCCATGGCACGAACATTTTCATAGCCCTCGAGCTCCGAGAAATCAAAAAACGTGTAAAAGTTTTCAGGTGTGACATAAGCAGGAGCAGTACCTCCTAGGCCAATGATAAGATTTACATAGCCATCAGGATCTAATATTAACTCATCATCACTTATGGTTGCCAAGGTAACGGGGTCTACTTGGAATGATAGGCTCCAATAACGTAGTTCTTCATTGCCCGTCATGATCTCTCCCGTAGTGGGTAATTTGGCCATGACTGGTAACTTGAAGCGTAACCGGATGAATCTCTCTCCAGATAGTAAAGGCGGCATAATCCAAGTGGGGATTTCTGCGCTTAAGTAACCGGAGTCGGGGTTTCCTGCGGCAACGTGCTCAGTTCCGCGAGTCCAATAAATATCACTCTCTGGATCAGGCCAGTAACATTTTTTAGGTTGGAACACTTCATTATACCATTTCAGAGTCCATATTTCCAATTGTGGGAGAAATGGTTCAAGATAGGCGTCATTAAAAAAGACTATTCCTTTTTGAAAGGCCTCTAACTGAGTAAGGGCTTGGCCTGTTGCAACTTCTCGGACGATAACAACCGGACGGGCTAAAGGCAAAATTCCATTATCTTCACCTTTAATGAAGCGACGAAACGTAATGGTTCCTGCGAGGTTATCTCCACCGATATATGGTGGAACCCACGCCGGTAGATTTTCTTCATGATTCCAACTGACAGATTCATTGCGTTTGGAAGCATCCAGAAAATTGTCGCGCACATTATAACCCTCCAGGCTACAACCAGGTAAGATGGTATCAGGATTTGGCTCTCCTCCCCCAAAGCTGATAACACCTGCATAGAGTTGATCCTCTTTGTATTGAATATTTGAACGAAAATGGTTTTGGTAAAACCATTTTAGAGGTTTTAGCTCAAAGTCACGGATGTAATCCGTCGTAGCTAAATAGTCATCATAAACAACAAAGGATGCAAATCTCGCTTGTGGATATTCACCTACAAAGATTAATTCATAGCGCGGGTCTACGCGATACCTGATCACGTCATAAGACGCCTTGAGATCTGAGCCTCTGTCACCTTGATTGCTTCCATCGCCAAAGACAATGGTATATTCAGGCTTAAAAAAATTAGTAAAGAAATCGCCTTCTGGGTCAATCTCTGGTCCTGAGTCTTGTCCTTTTAATGATGATAAGCTAAGTAAGCTTACCCCTGCTAGAATTAGCAATAATTTTTTCATATAGTGTATAATATATTTATTCCACAACTTCTATCTCAACCTGGTCAATTGACATTTCATGTAGCAGTGAAGGATGTTCATGCTGTATGAGTAGATAAATAAAATCTTGGCCAGGGTTTAGATATGAATCTAAATCACCTCCTATAGTTGCTTCTAAAATGGACTCATTGGTGCCTACAAGATCACCGGCTACCTCATCCCAGGTCTCTGTTACCTTATTCCATAAGCCTAACGCACGTGTGACATCAGTGGCTTCACTATCGCGTGAGCATACTTTCAGTCGAATAGAGCTCAAGGACGTCAATTCTGGGACTTCGAATTGTAAAAAGATTGTAGGGTCAACAGCATTGCCAATAGTCACTTGATCCTCATCATCCCAAAAAGTGGATTCGTTATTTCCAGCCATCCAATCGCCAAACACAGTCTCCCAATAACTAGATAGCCTAACGGGATTAGTATCTGTGGGAGCGCGTCCGTTTAGGCGATGTCTATCAAAGAAAGACCACACTTGGTAGGCTCCATGGATATCCATGTTCGTCCAGCCAAAAAAATTAATTTTAAAAGCGTAATCATTTCCAGTCCCGGGAGCAGTATGGCCTCCACCATTTACTTGATAAAACGCCACTTCTGTTCCTTGGTTACCATTAACATAAGTTTTTAGGACAACATCAGAGGGCCCGTCATCAAGTACATAGTCGGTAAAGTTAGTTACAGTGGGTTGGTCATCAGTTTGATTGTAATAGCGCCAATAAGCTGCGGTATTTTCTGCAGAAATCACTCGTCCTAAGCTGCGAAATCCCTCAAGAAAACCTCCTTCGAAGGGGAGGTGTACGTCGTCGGTGCCATTCATGATGAGCACGGATATAGGATTTACAGGAGGAGGGCATGCGTTGTAGAAGGGTTGGCTTGCATTAATTCCTGCGACAGCTGCTATTTTGTGAGACAGTTCTTGGCCTAGCCGGTAACACATCATGCCTCCGTTGGACTGTCCCCACGCATAGATCCTTTCTGGATCAATATTGTATACGTTGGAAAAGTTTCTAATTAGCTTGTCGATGAAGCCAACATCGTCTGCATATCCTATGGCTAGTGTTGCATCGTCCCGGCAATCATTCCACCATTTGTATTGTCCGAACCCATCGGGATAGACAGTGATAAATTTATATTGATCCGCCATATCGTTCATGGGGCCTCCCATGCCTTCTTCAATAAGGCGTTGCCCATTTCTCCAGCCCGCATGTAGCCCAAATACTAAAGGAATAGGTTGGTCGGCCGGTAAATGATCAGGGATGTAATAAACATAAGTTCGTTTGAATCCGTCGTGCCAAAGGAAGTAGTCACCTTGTGTTCCGCCTTGACTGGTTTCCTGCAACAAGAAGAATAAGCAGTGTAGACACACCACTATTCTTAGAGAAAATGACACCTCATTTTTCATAGTTAATTTTGTCCTTAGGATTTTATCTTTTTACCTACATGTACCCACTAGTTAACAGAACTAGGTAGTTATCTTACAACAAAGCATCCTAAACTTAATGAAATTTACGTAAAAGTAAAATACTGTTTTATACGTAAATATAATTTTATATTTCGTTAGTTTTCCACTCTATTGGTATGTTGATTTAACTATTTAACTATTTAAATAGTTCCTAGTAGCCATGGGTGGTGCCTTATTCTGGTGGATCATCTATATTACATTGGAATGAAAAGGAATGCTCACAATACTATGCTAATCAAAGAGTAAGACGCGGTCCGAGATAATTTCATCCTCTGCGGGGCGTGTACCAGTTGTAAGTTCTAAATAATAGCGGAACATAACATAGAGAGATCGTTCCAAGGTAATACCACTTTCTGGGTCTGATGAGACTTGATAGCAGAAAGGAGCATCTTCATCAGAGCAGGTTCTAGAAATACGCATAGCATATAAATAGTCCTTGAGAGGGTGATCCGTGTATTTGTTAGCACTGCCATCAAAAAAGCGATCATCTATGGAAACCACTCCGCGGTCAGTTCCAAACTCATTGATGGAAACATTATGATAAGTCACTTTACCTGTCTTGGCGTGGTTGATGCCATAGACCATAAAGAAAGTTGAAGGCTCATCAGGAAGTAATACCGGGTCAAATAGATGGTGGTTATATATGGTGTCGCGGTTATCAAACAAGCAGCGGAATGGAGGAATATCTGGAGGGATACCCTCGATGCATTCAAAGCCGAATATGTCGTCGATACGTAGGGGCATTTCGGTAGGGATTTGAGGCGCATAATAATCGCGGATCCCTTGCTCAAGTGACTCCAACGCTTCTTGCAAAGAGTAGCCATTGATCATCATGTCCTGCTCTCTTTTGCCGGAGCCAGCAGGGCGCAGAATGGGCTGGCCCAAGGGCACAGTTGCGCGGAAACGGTTTTTAGGGCGGACTTTCATAATGAAAGCTGGAGGATTATCCATATACGATTGTCCAACTTCCTCGTCTTCGAATAGAGCCAAACGAGTAAAGGCGGCAAAATTATCAGATACATTTCTGATATAACCCATTCTGAGTGCAGGAGTAATCGGGAGTCCATAAGTATTGAAAATATTGGGACTCAAACCGATGTCTGGGTGAGTAAGAGCTTGTCTGATAGCAGTGTCTGTGTCCCAGTCACGCGTCATAATGATGACGCTATTTTTGGAAAAGGTATCATAATTCGGACCGGAGGTATTCATAGTGCCATTGTTGTACGTGTCTCCGAGACTAGCGAAAAGATTGATTTCATTCCCATCTTCATATCGGCTCCAGATATAGGGAACGATGCCATAGTATCGACATTTTGGTGGGGTCACACCAACGAATACTACGGCTTCGTTTTTAGCTAATTTCCAGTGCATGGCTTGATAGCTATCATCACCTTGGTGAGGGAATAAGAAGAGGCCATAGGGCGTTGTCGGATTATTGGCCTGACAGTTCCAACCAAATTGCGCGCAAAGCGCCTCGGATTCCTCAGGACTCAAATAGCTTAACATACCTTCAAGAACATCATATCCAAGTGTATCCAACTGAGAGATCATTTGATTTTTGATGAATTGCAACTGTAATGGGGTATAAGGATCTTGAGCAAAAATCTTTTGAGTAAGAAAAATGATAGCTAGAAGGAAGAGTCCCTTAAACAAGAGTTTTTTTGTGATCCAGTTCATTTTTTATTTAAATAAAAGTACACGGTCTAGGACCATCTCATCTCCAGAAGGCCGCGTTCCAGTGACATATTCTAAGTAATAACGAAACATGATATAAAGAGGCTGATCTAATTCGATCCCATTAGCTGGATCTGAAGGAACTTCGTAACAGGAGGGTGCCCCTTCATCCGCACAGTTTCTGGAAATGCGAATGGCATAAAGGTAATCTTTGAGTGGGTGGTTGGTAAAACGGTCTGCTGTTCCTGCGAAAGCCCGGTCGTCGATTGAAATGATACCCCGGTCAGTTCCTCCCTCACTTACTGCAACATTATGATAAGCCACCTTACCGGTCTTTCTATGATTGACCCCATAGACTATAAAGAAGTTTGAAGGATCGTCAGGCAGAAGCACGGGGCTATCCATATGGTGGTTGTATCCTGCATCCCGATTTTCGAAAATGCAGCGGTAAGGTAAAAAGTCTGGTGGATTACCATAAATGCAATCGAATCCATAAGGCCCATGCATGGCTACAGGAATGCTCGTTGGCGTTTGGCTTGAATAATAGTCTTTGATTCCCTGCTCGAGTGAATCTAGTGCCCCTTGTAGAGAGTGGCCATCAATGATGATATCTTGCTCACGCACGCCTGATCCAACTGTTCGTAATTTGGGTTGTCCAAGAGGAACGGTAGCTCGAATTCGGTTTTTGGGTCGAACCTTCATAATAAATGCAGGAGGATTCTCCATATAGGCTTCGCCTTTGGCTTGATCTTCGAGGAGTGCGATTCGTGTTAAAACTGTAAAGCTATCCGAGACTCCCTGAACATAACCCATTCTAAGTGGTGGGTCTTTGGGGAATGCGTACGTGTTAAAGATGTTGGGACTTAATCCAATTGTAGGGTGAGTCAGAGCTTTGCGAATGGCGGCATCTGTTTGCCAATCGCGGGTCATAATAATGACGGAATTTCTATTAAAAGAGTCTTGATTAGGCCCTGAAGTTTTAATGGCTGCATTGTTGAGGGTGTCTCCGAGGCTAGCGTATAGATTGATTTCGTTGCCACTCTCGTAGCGGCTCCAAATGTAGGGCACAATACCGAAGTAGCGAGATTTAGGAGGCGTCACCCCGACAAAGACTATGGCCTCATTTTCGGCCAATTTCCAATCCATAGACATGATACTGTTGTCACCATTTTTTGGAAACATAAAGACACCATAAGGAGTGGTCGGGTTGTTGGCCTGGCAATTCCATCCGTATAAAGCGCAGAGGATTTGTGATTGTTCTGGAGTAATATAGATCAGGTTGCCGCCAACTACATGGTAACCGAGGCTATCCAATCTTGAGGTCATATTAGACTTGATGTAATCCAGCATTTCAGGCGTATAAGAAGACTGGCCCCTAGCTTTGCTGAAGATGGGTAAGGCGCAAGATATGAACAATAAGAAATAGGTGAAAAAATGTTTCATGACATATCGCTGGAACTTTGTAAAAATTTGCTTGGCAGGGCCGACGAATATGGGAAACAACTTCTTAAACCCGAATGATTCCATAGAGCCTTGAAGATCTGTGCAAAATCTTGGATGCAAAAAATATAGAGTCTGCTAGAGGTCTTATCTTTTTGGTAGATCTTCATCGACTCTCTTTTCCTCTGTGATACCCCAATAAGCTATTGCTATTCAACGGTATGAGATATAGTGGAGTTACAAAACTTTGTAAAATGCAATTTTACATAATAGATAAATTTCGATCATCCTGTTAAAATATTGCCAATTTAACCTGGATGATGCTACAGAAGTTAAAGGAGATGCCTTTAGAGGTCTGTGTCAATCCGGCGGAAAAGTCTATAAATACTTTAGTCTCCTGGACACCCTGGTTCAATCGCAAGTAGGACAAAGATGGATGTTTATAATGATTTCAAAAATGTTTCTTATCTTCTCGCGAAGAATCAAGATTCAGCGCAGATCTTTAAATCCTGCATCATCCAGGTATGCGGTAAGTCAAGTAGTGGAGCCTAGCAGCTAAATAAGTAGATCCTAGGCAGTCACTCGATTGCGATAGAGAGATCTATCTGCAACCTGGTTCATCCTGTCTCCATCGAGCTTAGCTGCATCTAAAAAGTCTTGAATACGGGCCGTCTGTTCTCCTGGATTTTCGACCACGTCATGGTACCAAACGTAGAGCACATGAATACATTCTTGTCTGGCGATCCATTCTTCCATTTCCTTGAGGTGCTTGGTAAATAGTGCCGTCATCTGCTCGTCAGTAGGACCATCAGCTTTATTTTTACCGTCACGCTCTAGCATTTTGGTCTGGGAGGCTAGGATCTCAGGCATCTTTCTTCTCATAAAAACAACTTTGTATTGATAGCCCTTGTCTAGGGGGAGATCCTTGAGAAGCATGGAAACCATTTTGAATACCTTACCCTGTGTATCGGGAAGCCAAGATTGGTCTTCTTTGACCTTCTTAGCTATTTCGTATTCGTAGTAGCCATTGGGGTTGTCTTCATTGGCTTCTCTAATTCCGTCGATGACGACTTCTAGGCCGCCAGCTTCCAACATTTTCATCATGAGAGAAGTCCCTGAGCGAGGGAGTCCTGATACAATGGTAATGGGTTTACTCATAAGTTTGTCCTATTTATTCGTACGGTTTTGGTTTTATTTCTGAAAATATTTAGAGGCAGATCCAATCCGCATGATGTCACAGAGACTTAAAAGCCAGCGCTAGATCTTGATCCTTAGAAACGTAGAATCGCCTTGAAGTATTGCCTTTGGATATATCCTCTTCGGCTCTCATCTTCTTATGTCTCAAGCTCTTACAGATCTGGTTGAACTTCTATGGTATCACCCGGGTTGAAAAGTGTGAAATGACCGCGTTAACTTCTATTTTTAATTAACCTCCGCTTGCCTACCTGTTTTAGTTAATAGACACATTATAATTTTCTTGCGAGTTATTTTCTTCGCTTGCTGTCATAAAGTTTTCGAGTGAGGAAAGTGAGCGCTGGAAATTGATGAGGGCCCTGATGAAGTCATATTTGGCAATGACTGCTTGCTCGCCTTTATTGAAGTAATCTTTTTGAGTTTCTATTAATTCTATAATAAGCACAGTTCCTTCTTGGTATTTTTGCTCCATAATCTCCAAGTTCTTGTAAGCCATATCGGCGGATTCCTGACTAAGACCGATGTTAGGATAAGCACCCTTTAATTCGTAGAAAGAACCCGTAGCATCTTCTTCGACTATTTGCCAAAGTTGTTTTCTTGTTAATAGTAGTTTCTCTAAAGTTGCCAGCTCCTTTTTACTGGCTGCTGCTAGTTCACCTCCTTCAAATAAAGGTAGGGTTGCCGAAAGGGTTACACCCCATTCAACATTGGAATCACGTTCGGCACCAAACGTATTTTCACCGCCACTTTCATCTAATACATAACCGTATTCGCCCTGTGCGGTAATTTCAGGTAAAAATCGGCGTCTACGAATTTCATCCCAGGCGGCATGTTGAGCCTCAATTACTTTTCCCAAAGCTTTAATGGCAGGGTTATGCTTGAGAGCTTCAATGGTGACGAATTTTCTGAACTCAGCGTCTGACCTGCCGGAAAGCATGGTTAATAGATCTTGACCGAGAAAGACAGAGAATTCCTCATCGAGTTCACTATCTTCCAGCCTCCACTTCTTTTCGGAGGGAATGCCCATCACTCGGTTCAGAGCGATTCTTGCTTTTTCAAGCAATGCTTCTCTTTTTAGGATTTTTCCTTTGAGCTCACTTTGTTCTGATTCCCATCTATAAACTGCCTCTTCTCCCAAAATTCCGGCTTCAGCTCTAGATTTGGCAAACGCTAAGGTTTCTGCTACCGCTGCTAAATTCAGCTCATCCATTCGCAATATCGCTGACATTTCTCGAAATAAGATATAGTAAAGTGCCGCAGTCTTTAGTGTGTCTAATTTAACATTTTCTTTTTCAAATCGTTTCGCTTCCTCCTGTAAACCTGACTGCTTGAATTCGCTCCACACGCGATCGCTAAAGATGATTTGGGTGATTTCGCCGCGGACTTTGCTCTGCTCTTCAAAGATGAGCGGGCCAGAAAGCTCAGCACGGTCCTGGTCTACCTTACGGAAGGAACTGCTTATGCTGAAGTGTGGGAAAAACACGCTTCCTCTTCTTTGCTTAATATAACGGTACTCGTCGGCTTCGCGTGAGGAAATTTTTATGTCGATGTTATTGGCTAATGCGAGTCGCATCGCTTTATATAGAGAGAGTCTTTCATAAGACTCATTAGTTTCAGACACGTTTGTCTTGAGCTCACCAGTGCTTGGAGAATCCTCTCCCATTTCCTCATCCATACCGCTGTCTGTACGGATGATTTTGGTTTCTTCTGTTTTCTCAGCAGTTCCACCTCTCTCCGCAACAGGCAAGGTGAGAAGGTCAGGAGTAGGCTCTTTTTCTGTTTTCAAGACATCAAATTCACTCTCTAGTGGGGACTTGGAGGTCTGTGCAAGATGAATATCTTCTTTGATGAGGCTGGCATGTTGCTCGATCTTCATTTGCTCCTCTTCAGGGAGCATGTGCGTTTTCTGTGATTGCTCAAGATCCACGTTTTTCTCAGATACTTTCTGATTAACAGTCTTCTTTAGAGATGCGTGGGGCATGAGTGGGTCAGAAGAAGCTGAGCTTTTAGATCTCTGGTTGATAGAGGCCAGTGTGCCGAGTAGCGCATCATTATAACTACCAAAACAACCGCCCAATATGACGACTACCCCAAGTGTTATGAGAGCATAGTAAAAATGTATTCCACGTTTATTCCTCATATGACTACCGAACAAAGAAAAAGATATGATATTTCAATGACAACGTTCATCTACCTGCCAGCTCTCATCTCAAAAGTCAAGGAAGAGTAAGTTTGCAGACAAATTCTGAGAGAAGAACTACTGAGAATACAAGCAGGAAGAAGAGGCAATAGCCAAGAGAGTGTATGTTTTATTGATACTTCATAAAACAAGTAAGAAAGTTTGTTCTACCTTTAACCTCTGCCTCTTAAAATGAAGATGCTAAACTATGCAATCTGGTTAATTCGCTTGAGGGTAGAAAATACATCCTTCACTCCAGGCTTCTTGCAGGACACATCTGCATTGTTTTAAATAATACAAGATAGTGTTTGTTTGTACTCTAAATGAGTCTATAAGTTCTTCGTCATGTCGGCCAATCCAAGTATTGATTTAGATTCGCTTCTGGTGACAAGGGCTGGACCTTCGCGATATCTTTTAACTCAAAAAAACACCGGGAAGTGTTTTGAACTCAAGCATCAAGAGTTTTATTTGCTGCAATTGTTTGATGGGACACGTTCTTTTGAAAAGATTCAGGTGTTATACAAAAAGCGTTTTAATGCTTCGATTGCTGTTCGACAAATCAGAAACTTCTTTCAAAAGCTCGGTGAAGAGCAGTTCCATGAACCCTCAGGATCATATGATAATGCATCGGAAATCGATCAAGGTGTTCTTCGTTTACACTCAACGAAAGAACACAAAGAAATTCTTAATCAATTATTTTGCGGGTTAAACAATGTCATAGGTTGGACGCTTCACCCTCTGATGTTCCTTACGATTCTCTTAATGTTGCCTCAAGCAATCATGATAGCCTACCACGACTGGGATCTTTTCTTTAAGGAGTATTATGTCTTTTTGCATGGAGACTTTCCGACTCCTATTGTCATACTCATCGCAGTCGCATGCATTCTTATACTAGTGAATATCCCTCGAGAGCTTATTGTGGGAATTGCCTGCAGGAAATTTGGCGGCCAAGTAGAGGCGTTTCGTTTTTTTTGGTACAAGGGCTTACTGCCTCGATTCCTTTGCTCCATTGGGGATTCCTTTCCCTTGGTTAGTGCCAAAGGACAGGCCTACATCATCGGTGCACCCAATTGGTATCACTTAGGTCTCTGTATTGTCTCCATTCTCTGTTGGAAACATACTGATAACCATACGGCCTTACATAGTGTTTGGTTACTTATTACGTTTATCAGTTGCCTAACGCTTTTTCTTCATTCCAATATCTTTCTTAAGGGTGGGGGTTATCGAGTCCTTTGTTATCTATGCAAGAACTGGCGCATCCATGAAATGGCAAAAGAGGAAGTCCAGAATTGCCTACATGAGAAAGGAAAGTTCTTTTCTATTGGGTCTCTCAAATCTTTCTGGTTGCGCTACTATGGTATTGGATGCTATTTCAACATGGTCTTACTAAACATTGCAGTAGTTGTAGTTGGGTGGTTTTGGCTGACCGATACCATGGGTGGTTTGGGAGCAGTTTTGTTGATGACAGCTATTGGCTATTGGCATCGTAGTCTATTGAAAGAGAGTTTTATGAGTATATCTGATAAAGGCAAAGAAAAGTTTCCACAGATCGATTCTGCATTTCGTTGGTTTAATGATCCGATGAATAAGAAAAAGTCGCGCATAATCATCATGATTTTGATCTTTATGATTCTTTTATTCCCTTATCCTCGAACCGTAGGCGGTAAGTGTCGTTTGTTACCAGTTAAAGAACAGGGCATCAGGTCGCAAATTGTAGATGAAATTATCACCATTCATGTGCAAGGAGGAGAATGGGTTCAAAAAGGTCAATTACTTGTCACGCTGAGTGGCCGCGATCTTAGAGAGGAATTATCCAATGCACGCGTGTCCTACGACGTCCACCGCAGCGAGGAAGAATACTGGTCTAAGGACTATGATATTCTTCAAAGACTCCAAAACCAAAATGCGGCAACTCAACGTCAGTTAGAGCTTTCCAAAAAGGAGCGCGATATCGCCAAGTCGAGAGCAGAGGGTCTAAAAAGCACCATCGAATATTTAGAGGGACAACTCGAATTTACGGAAATCAAAGCACCTATTGAAGGACGAGTGGTGACACCCTATCTAGAACGTCGTATTGGGCAGGTTGCTCAGAAAGGTGAATTACTTGTCACCATACAGGACACTTCCAATCTGTTGATTGAAGTAGCTGCGGATCAAGATGCAGCAAAAACCAGTGAAATCGGAATGAATGTAAGTGCCCGGCTACATGGGCTCGATGGCGCCTTAGTAAAAGGTGAGGTGGTGAGTGTGAGCAACATTGTGACGAGTGGTTCTTCACTGAATATTGATCCTGTTCGAACAGATCGTGAAACCAGTTTTCAGTCATCCATTGATAGTGCGGCGGAGGAAGACTTCAGCTATCGTATTTATGCGGAACTCCATGAAACAGACTATGAGCTTAAGCCTGGTATGACGGGTTACAGTAAAATTAGCGTGGGTTGGGACTTCTTGTTTTATGCCTACCTTCGTCCGGTTATTCGCTTTGTCCGAACCGAAGTCTGGAGTTGGATTCCTTAGACTTTGAGCACTGCTTTATGAGGCAACAAAAAGGTGAGACAAATCTCTTTATTGCCGTGGCTTCGCTGGACTAGTTGGCCACAAGCATGACAGTGCCAATCTGTTGGGCATAGGCACGTCCATAGGTTCGATAAAATTTTAAAGTGATTTTGTTTTGAGAACCTTTTCTTATTTTATAAGCCTTGCGAGGAATTTCTGCTATCTCGCGTGTGGGGTATCCGTTGAGTCCGACAATAATCATGCCTTTTTCAATACCACTGTTGGCTGCTTGGCTATTAGTTTCCACATCATTGATCAATAAACCTTCATAGGGCCGGAACCCAAAAGAGTCCGCCAAGCTTGGCGATAGTTCCTGTACGCTCAGTCCAAATTTTTCGCGTAAAACATCTATGAGGGAGTCCTCAGGTGGTGCGGGCTTGATTCCTTTAGCAATGGCTATCGCATTCTCGACAAAGATCTGCACGCGCTCAGCAGGAATAGCAAAGCCTATGTTATCGATGACATTGGCATTTTGGTCGCGCCCCATTTTGATCGTGTTGATGCCAACGAGTTGGCCGTCGATGTCAATCAGTGGCCCCCCTGAGTTTCCCGGGTTGATGGCAGCATCTGTTTGCAGGAGGCCTTCTATGGTTGCGCCTCCTACATTGAGTGTGCGGTCTTTGGCAGATAATATGCCGCTGCTGACGCTGCTTTCATAACCGACGGGATTGCCGATAGCAATCACTGTTTGGCCCAGCAAATTTGGAGAAAGCTTTTGAAGGTCCAAGTATGGAAAGTCTGTGCGTTTTTCATCGATGATTTGGATAAGTGCTAAGTCTTGATCCTCATCTTTTCTAATCAATTTTGCTTCGTAGGTTTCTCCCTCAGGCAGGGTGATGTTAATCCTGCCTCGATCTGCCCTTTCCACCACATGGAAGTTGGTAACGATATAACCTTCTTGTCCTACGATTAATCCTGAGCCAAGAGAACGAAATGGCACCTCTGCTATACGGTTGCCTCTGGAGTAGCGTCTCCCAAAGAACTGTTCAAAATAGATATCGCGTGGGTCTCGAATTTGATAGCGCTCAACACCTTCCGTATAGATATTAACAACACTCGGCAGAGTTTTTTGTACGGCTTTTACGATAGGCTCATCTTTAGGGGAAGAAAAGGTGTTAGAGGGTCCAACTAGGAATAGCAGGTATACAGTAAAAAAAAGTGCATAGCGCATCTTGAAAATATTCATAGTGAGTTTGATGCAACAAAGCTCTTTAAAATTCAAGCGAAGGAAAAGAGAAATTTTTTCAAAGCTTTAACCTGTGAGGCTGTTGTTTAAAAAATATGCATAAGTTGCTTGCCGTCGTTAATCTTAACCCTAGTGTATGAATGAGTAGGGTTTAACTGATACATATTATAAGAGTTGTTGGTGCTTAGATATGAGTCATTAATCATGTAAAATAGAACGGATGTTGGAGAGATGCTTTTGGGGGTTGATAAGAGTTTAGTTAAGAAGAAGTTTAATCCGCTAAGGTTAAGCTATAGTCCTTATGCTATTTATATATTGATTGGCATCCTTCTAATGGGATGTCTTTATGTAGCCGTGCTCTATAACAGTGGATATGCATCGGTATTTTTCTCCTTCCTCTTAGAAAAACCATACCAAGCATTACTTGCTGCGCTGGTGTTACTGCAAACCGTGTTGATTGTGCTAGGTTTGATCTTCTATCGCTCGCGTGCGATGCGTTACCGAAAGCTTTTTGGTCGCTTGGAAAGCCAGATACGCTTGCTAACTTCCAATAACAAAGATAAGAAGGCTCTTTCCCCATTAGATCAACAAGATAGAGTTCATAAGCGGTTATTGGAACAGTGGAATGCAGAAGTTCTTGTGCAGACGATCTGTAAAGAATTTGAACGCTTAAATAATGATTTAATTGAAAAAGAAATTAGGGAAGTGAGTCTCAAGCAAGCATTGTCAGTGGTTCGTCGGAAGATAGATGATGTGGTAAAGGAGCGGACTTTACAGCTGGAAGCTGCTCTTGAGGAAATAGAAAATAAAATGAGAGACAGTGAAGCGCACATCAAAGCCCTTGAGGAAAGCGAAAAGCGCTTTGGTAACCTTGTCAGTTCCACCGCTCTGGGAGTCTGTATGGTGGGAACCCAGGGTAAGATCGAATGGGTCAATGGAGCTCTTTGTGAAATACTCGATCTCAAAGAATCCGTTTTGAAAGGAAAGTCGATTCCCGAACTGCTGGAGGAGAGAGAAATGGAGGCGGAGATGTTGCCATCGCGTCAGGAGTTGAAACGATTTGCTTTAAAGTCATCAAAGTCAGCGCTCATGGAGAAGTTTGTCGAGGGGGCGGGGAGTTCCTTTCAAGATGCAGCAGGCAAGGAAATGGAAGTGTGGTTTTTTGTGGATGCCTCAGCTAAAGTCAAAGCGGAGCAAGTCTTACGCAAGTCTCTGCAGGAAGTTCGTGAGAATGGCGAGATAAGGGATCGTTTTGCCAAAATGATGGCTCATGATGTGAGGACGCCACTCAATGTCATTCTGGTTGCCTCCAGCATGCTCAAAGAAGATGGCCCCTGTGCAGATAGCGAGGAAGCTTACAAGGAGGTTCAGTGCTCCGTGGAGCATATCAGCAATTTGATGGAAGATTTGCTTTTTGTAGGGCAGTGGACTTCGGATGACCGCAAGCTCCGGTTGGAAAAGATCAACTTGCATGAGTTCTGCAGTGATGCGGTCCGCTCGATTCGCATTTATTACATCGATACCCCGGAAATCAACATTGATATCGATGAAAATGTCGGAGATTTTTACACCGATCCCATGTTATTCCGAAGGATCGTGGTAAATTTACTAACCAATGCCGTGAAATATTCTGGTGGAAGACCGGGTGTTTCCTTAAGCATTTCCCGGATAGATGAAAATTTGGTCATTGAAATCAAGGATTGCGGGTTAGGGATTCCCGAGGGGGACATAGGAAAAATCTTCGATACCTTTTACCGGGGATCGAATGCCAATAGAGTTTCAGGGAGAGGGCTAGGCTTATCCATAGTCAAAGAAAGTGTTGTTTTACTTGATGGGTCAATTCATTGCAAAAGCAAACTCCATGAGGGCACAACCTTTCGAGTTGGGCTGCCTTTAAGAATAGCAAGTAGGGCATAGTTTTCAGTTTTAGTTAACTAAGGGGAGTGTGAAATGAGTGATAGTGGTTATGAGCCTATTGCATTGGTAGGTATAGGGTGTCGTTTCCCTGGGGGTGCATCGAGTCCCAATGCTTTTTGGAAATTTCTTAAGAGGGGAGGGGATGCCATTGTCGACGTCCCCAAAGATCGCTGGGATATCAGGAGGTTTTACTCTGAGAATTCGGACAAGCCGGGAAAAACTCACGCCAAGAAAGGTGGATATTTAACGGAGAGGATTGATCAATTTGATTCCCTTTTCTTCGGTATTTCCCCCCGAGAAGCCCAGGAAATGGACCCCCAGCAGCGTTTGTTGTTGGAGGTTGCCTGGGAAGCTTTTGAGGATGCCGGGATTCCCCATGAGAGTCTTCAAGGTTCCAATACCGGGGTTTATATAGGCGGTTTTGCTTTAGATAATCTTATAAATAAGTTGTCGGCCGCTAGCCGGCATGAAATTACCTCAAGCACTCCCGCAGGGATTATGATGACCATTTTGGCTGCTCGGATTTCTCATGCCTTTGATCTTCTTGGTCCTAGTGTCAGCATGGATACGGCTTGTTCATCGGCCCTGGTTTCCATCCACTATGCTTGCCAGGGTCTGTGGCAGAGGGAGTGTGATATGGCAGTGGCGGGCGGGGTCAATGTCATGTTCCGCCCGGAACTTCCCATACTTATGAGTAAGGGGAAATTCTTATCCAAACACGGGTATTGCAAGGCCTTTGATGAAGATGCCGGAGGCTATACCCGAGGGGAAGGAGCGGGGATCGTGGTCTTAAAACGGCTCTCAGACGCGCTCAGGGATGGAGATAGAGTCTATTGTTTGGTTGGTATGACCGGAGTGAATCAGGACGGACATACGGCGGGTATTTCTCTGCCCAATGCCAGCTCACAAAAGGCTTTGGTGAGCCGGGTGTACAAGAAAGCCGCCGTTCTGCCCAAGGATCTCAAATATATTGAAGCGCATGGCACCGGCACGCAGGCGGGTGACCCGATAGAACTCACCGCGCTCAATTCCGTCCTAAGCGAAAATAGGAATGGAGAGAAGTGCTGGGTGGGTTCGGTTAAGTCAAATATGGGGCATTTGGAAGCGGCCGCCGGAGTGGCCGGGTTTATCAAAGCGGCGCTCGTGCTTTATCACAAGCAAGTGCCTCCCAATTTGCACTTCAAGAAACCCAACCCACAAATTCCTTTTCAGGACATCTGTTTGCAGGTGCCCACTCAAGTGGAAAGTTTAGAAAGTGAGGCACAACTGTTTGCCGGGGTTAACTCCTTTGGCTATGGAGGAACCAATGCCCACGCCGTTCTGCAATCTTTTGTTTCCCCCCAAGACAAAGGAGATATCGAAACGGTCACGGATGCTAATCATCATAAAAAAACATTGATTCCCCTGTCAGCAAGAAGTGAGCAAGCGCTTTCCGATTTGCTCAATAAATACCTATTTATGTTGGCTCAAAAAGGCAGCCAGCTAAATTTTGCTGATCTCGTCTACAGCATGGCCATGCGGCGCAGTCATCATGCACACCGTGCCGTGTTTGCTGCCGGATCTATCGGAGAACTGCAGAGTAAAATGCAGTCTTTAGCTAGCCAAGAGATGGTGGATGGCGTCGATCAAGGGCACTTCTCCGGAAATGAACCGTCGCCTCTCGTTTTTATTTATTCGGGCATGGGACCTCAGTGGTGGGCCATGGGAAGAGAGCTCATGCAAAAAGAGCCTATCTTTCGACAAGCCTGGGAAAAGGTTGATGAAGTCTTCACGCAGCTAGCGGGCTGGTCGATTGGCGAAGCGTTGGGAGATTCCGCAGAAAATTCTCGAGTTGGTGAGACGCAAGTGGCGCAGCCAGCTAACTTTGCTTTGCAAGTAGCGCTAACCGAGTTATGGAAGCATTGGGGCATAGAGCCTGTGGCGGTCATGGGGCACAGTGTCGGGGAAGTTGCCGCTGCTTACGTCTCCGGAGCACTCACATTGGAAGATGCCGTACTGGTCAGCTATTACCGCAGTCATTATCAACAGACCTGCGCCGGTAAAGGAACGATGTTAGCCATTGGTCTGGCTGAAAACGAAGCAAATGAGTTGATTGCGGATGAAGCAGAAGTTTCTATTGCCGCTCTAAACAGTCCCGGTGCCGTTACCCTGGCAGGCACTTTGCAGGCTCTGACGAAGGTTAGCTCCAGGTTGGAGAAAGATGCTGTTTTTAACCGGTTTTTAAAAGTGGAAGTCGCTTACCACAGCTATCAGATGGATGCTATCGAGCATGAAATTTTGCAGGCACTTCAAGAGATTAAGCCGCGAAAAGCGCACTGTAAGTTGTATTCCTCCGTTCTGGGTGAAGAAATACAAGGTGAAATGATGGGGTCTGATTATTGGTGGCAAAATGTTCGTCAACCGGTTCGTTTTGCCAAGGGTGTTAAGCAGCTTCTGGCAGACGGCTATGCAAACTTTTTGGAACTAGGACCTCACCCCGTTTTAAGTGGTTCCATTAAAGAGTGTGGCCTGGCAAAAGAAGTAAAGGTTCATGTCACGCCAAGTCTCAATCGCAAAAGTGGAGAAATGGACCACGTCTTGACTTCCTTGTCAGCCCTCTATGTTCAGGGCAGTTCACTCCATTGGAGCAACTTGCTTCCGGGGGAGGGAACCTTTATTCCGTTACCCACCTATGCCTGGCAAAGAGAGTATTGCTGGTCGGAGAGCGATTCTGCTCGGCAAGATCGGCTGGGTAATACACATGAAGCAGAATCCCAATTTGTTTATTTTAATGAAAACTTAGGATTGCCCACTCCTACTTGGGAAGTGGAATTCAACGAGCAGTTTTTTCCCTTTATCCATGATCACATCATCAATGATAAACCGGTTTTTCCCGGCGCTGGATATTTGGATATTGGGTTTTGCTTACAGCAACTTCTTTTCGAAGAGCAGGCATGTGTCTTATCAGAGATCAATTTCCACAAGATGTTAATCCTTGAGCCTGGGCAGATTCAGAAAATTCATGTCCAATGGCATGCAGCTGCTAGTAGATATGATGTGTTTTCCCGAGAGCTTGCAGAGTCTACCAATTGGCAGCTTCTGACAAGTGCGCGAATTATTCCTAATGCAGTATCCAAATCTCGTAAGATTTTTGCCCATGTGGAGGCAAAGGAGAGGTGTGAGTTGGAGCTTTCTCCGGAAATTCTATACGATTGCTTTAAGCAACGAGGTAACACTTATGTAGGAGCGTTTAGGAGAATTACTAATTTTTGGATGAAGGAGAATCAATTTCTAATTAAAATTCGTGCTCTCACTGCTCAGGAAAAAAAGCAAAGTAAGTCCTTTGCTTTATACCCAACCCTTTTGGATGCACCGATTCATGCCACTTTGTATCTCATGAGTGGTAACAGCTCAGTAGTACCTGTATCTATTAGCAGGCTCAGTTATTACTTGGCTTCTGACGGATCTTGTTGGGCATATGGTAAAGTTAAACAAACTTCTGCCAGAACATGGCAAGCTGATATCGTAGTTTATAATAGTGAAAACATCGTTTGTGTGGAGATGGAGAAAATCACTTTTCAAGCTCTGACCAGTAATGTAACAGATATGACGTCATGGTTTCATAAGTATCAATGGGTGGAGCCACCAAAGTCTGAGTTGGGAAACTCTATTACAAAAGCAAGTTGCTTGGTTTTAGATGTCGATAGTAGTTCATGTGTGAATGAGCTTCTTACGGAAATGGCGACGGTGGATATTAAAAGTGTGCGAGTGACTCCTGGCGTTAAATTGCAAAAATTGCTAGTCAACCATTACGAGATGACACTGAGCGAGGCCAAAAGCGATTTGATTCATATTTTAGAAGATTCTTCAACTCAGCAAGTCAACTCTTTGCTTTATGCTTGTGCTTTAGATTTATCTGAGGATGAGCTTGAACTAAGTATCAATACCTTAGCGAATTATTGCACATACTTAACCGCTCTGGTGCAGGCTTGGGAAAGTGTTTATCAAGGTAAAGATATAACGCTTATGATTCTTACACGTGGTGCTCAAGCGGTAGACGGTAGCCTACCAAAGAATGGATTGCTGGCAGCTCCAGTGATAGGTTTAGGTCAGTTGATCGCTAATGAGCATCCTCATTTATCTTGCCAAATGGTTGACTTAGATAGAGCAGACCAAGCTCAGAACTGGCAGGAGATAATCAATCATTGTTTTACCGAACAACTCAGTTCCGAGATAGCACTTCGTTCAGGTAAGAAATGGGCTAAAGAGCTAATGCGCATCGAATCCAATGAGGAGGATCATCTTTCAGAAGAGACCCAAAAACTTTCTACAGATGAAGCTATCGAACTGCAACTCAAACAACCTGGTAATCTGGATAGCTTTTACTTTCAACGATGCGAAAGAATTAAGCCCGGTCCAAACGAGGTAGAGATCAAAGTGGCAGCCACGTCCCTAAACTATAAGGATCTCGTCAAGGCTTTTGGGAAGCTAAGTCGCAAAGTGTCTGAGAATACCTATTTGGGTGATACCCTGGGTATGGAACTTTCAGGAGTCATCACTGCTCTTGGTAAGGATGTTGCCGAATTTCAAGTTGGTGATGAAGTTGTCACATTTGTTCCAGGTAGCTTCCGTGCATATTGCAAGGTGTCTGCAAACCACGTTGTTCTCAAACCAAAGAGCTTGAGTTTTGAGGAAGCTCCTTTATTTACGGTTTTTCTAACAGCCTATTATGGATTATTGGAAATTGCTGGTATCAAGGCGGGTGAGAAAATTCTTATCCATAGCGCGACTGGGGGGCTTGGCTTAGCAGCGATACAAATGGCCCAGTGGGTTGGAGCAGAAATTTTTGCCACGGCTGGTAATGAAGAGCGCCGGCAGTATTTAAGGTCATTAGGTATTCAACATGTCATGGACTCGCGCTCTAATGCTTTTGCCCAACAGATTAGGAAAATTACCAATGATTACGGGGTCGACGTGGTCATCAATGCGCTGACAGGAGAAGCTTTATTTGAGAGTTTTAATCTATTAGCACCCTACGGGAGGTTTATTGAAGTTGGGAAGAAGGATATTATTGAGAATAGCCAATTACCTATGGCCGCCTTTAACCAAAACCTTCTTTTTGCTGCGGTAGATGTGGACCGTATGGCAATGCAGCGTCCTAAAAAATTTAAATCGGTGATGAATAAGGTTACTGAAGCATTTGATTCAGGGCTCTTTAAGGCACTGCCAACCCAGGTGTATACTGCTAATGAAGTATCTCAGGCATTTCGCCTTATGGCGCAAAATAAGCATATTGGCAAGATAGCTGTGACCTTCCAAGGACAGCAAGTAGATGTTGCCCACAAAAAAGAGAGTCTCCTAAGTCAAAGTGCTGAAGGAGCCTATCTGATTACCGGAGGAACCTCCGGTTTTGGCTTGGAAGTGGCCAAGTGGTTGGCCAAGCAAGGGATGGGTCAAGTGATTCTAGTCAGTCGTAGTGGGGGATCCAAAGAAATCATGGGTCCAGTCTTAGAAGAAATGGATGCCTTAGGAACAGAAATAATCGTGAAATGTGTTGATGTTTCTGATGAGACACAGGTTGAGCAGCTTATAGCGGAAATCAAGGAAGACTGCTTACCTCTTTACGGGGTGATTCATGGGGCTACGGTTTTAGATGATGGGCTTTTGTCGGAGATGACTGCGGAGCGTTATGCCCAAGTGATGCAGGCTAAAGCCATGGGAGCCTGGTATCTCCATGAGCATACCAAAGAGTTACCTCTTAAAAGTTTTATCATGTTTTCTTCCATCTCATCTATCATCGGTAACCGGGGGCAAGCCAATTATGTGGCTGCCAATAGCTTCCTAGACGCCCTCTGCTATCATAGGAAAAGCCAGGGCCTGCCAGTGCTTACCTTAAACTGGGGAGCGCTCGGAGAGGTTGGTATAGCAGCCCGACAAGCGGGGGTGGCGGAACATTTTGAAAAAATGGGCGTAGGAGTGTTTTCGATAGAACAAGCTCTGACTTGTCTTGCCAAGGTGATGGACGAACCCACTCAATATGCTCAGATAGGTCTCTTTGATCTCGACTGGACAAGATGGAGTCAGACGCATCCCCATTTAGTTTCAAATTTCAAGTTTCAGCAGATGGTTAGCAATTACGCAGCTCTAGGTGGCACTGATGGGGAAGCTTCCCACCTTGTTCTCAAAAGGGAACTAGAGTTACTAGATGAGGGCAGTCGAATGAACAAACTCGAGCAAGAGCTGGCCAAGCATATCGGCAAAATTTTGAGAATTTCATCGGAGCGAGTCGATTGTAGTCAATCTCTCAATGAGATGGGGATCGATTCCTTGATGTTGGTGGAGCTGACCCTTGTTCTCAAAACAGAGTTCGGCCTAGAGTTTTCCAATAAAGAGATGTCTCAGAGTCCTACCATCGAATCTTTGGTAAGAAAAACTTTGCAGAACTGGAGTATGGACGCTGTTTCTAGGCTACAAAGTCAGGTACATCAGTCGAGTGCAAATTAATCGGAGAAGTAAGGGAAATCAATAATGGAAAAAGGGCTTAGCGGATTAGAAAGCATTGTCGTTTTCAAAAACAGTCAAGGGGACTCGGGGAGAGGGACCTTAATTCATATCACACGTAAAATGATTGTCTTTGAAATTTACAACCCCTATTCCATTCTCCAGTTAAGTGAAGTGTTGGACGGGGTTTCGGTGCAGCGAGGTGAGCGAACTATCTACCATGGCCGAGCGGTGGTCAGCAATTTAGTGGCCACGGGTCTGATGTTTATTGTTTCTGCAACTCTGGTGGACCAATGGAGAGATATGGCAGGACTCAAACCCGGAGAGGGACTGAGAACGGAAACCAAACGCTTCCTGCAGGACTGGGAAGTGAGTCATTCCATCCAAACGTCATATCAAACCATCGTGAATACCATTGGGGACTTTCTAGGGGAGCTCAGTCATTGGCTGGAAGAGTCGGAAGTCGCCGTGGTAGGTGAGGACGGAGTGGAAAAAAAGCCTGAATTAGCCGAAGAATTTTTAGACGAAGTGGAGGCGCCTATTGCCCTGAAAGTGGGTGAACTATTTGAAGAATTTGAGGAAGAGGCCGGGAAAATTCCCGAAGAAGATTTGGTGATTCATAAAGCTTTTACCAGGCGACAGCTTCATCCCCTGATGCTCTGTTCGCCCTTTGTGCACCGATCTTATGTCAAGCCGTTGGGTTATGCGGGTGATTTTGAAATGGTCAATATGATGCTTTTTGAGTCAGATGCCAAATGTGCTAACACCTATGCCCGCATCGTCGACAAATCCTACATCATGACCCAAGCTCCCGAGGCGCACCGCAACCGAATTGTCATGCTGAAAGAGCGCTTGCTCAATGAGGCCGAGCGAGTAGCTGCGGAAGAGCGTATGCTTACAGTGCTCAATATCGGTTGTGGGCCCGCCGTAGAGATTCAGCGTTTTATTAAGGAGGAGGAGGTTTCGGCTTTAACCCAATTTACCTTAATGGATTTCAATGATGTCACCATTGCCTATACTGAACAAAAGATTAAGCAGGCCATTGCGTCAAGTGGTCGCAAGCCTGCCGTCAAAATTATTCAGAAGTCGATTGATACCTTATTAAAAGAAGCTCATGATAATACCAACTTAATTGCTCCCAACAGCTATGATTTTGTTTATTGTGCGGGTCTGTTTGACTATTTTTCTGATTCGGTTTGCAAAAACTTAACCGCTTTGTTCTATCAGTGGGTCAAGCCGGGGGGGTTGGTCACGGTGACCAATGTGCACGCCAACAATCCGGTAAAAAATATTATGGAACATTTACTGGAGTGGTATTTGGTCTACCGGGATGAGCAGGATATGGAGTTTCTCATACCTGATGAGGTGCAAGGTGAAGTCATTCCAGATACTACTGGTGTGAATGTTCTTTTGGATATTCGGAAGCTTCGAGGCTAAGATGAGAAGGTTATTAACATCAAGACAGCAACTAGAATTTAATATTGAGGACAGGCAAAGTCGCCTAAACGCCTCAAAAGTTGCTTATGTTATTACAATATTTTATATGCCTGCCGGCTCTTTACTCGACTACATCATATACAGGGATTTATTCTGGGATTTCTTGCTGATCAGGTTATTAGAAAGTTTTCTATTAGCTATTATACTTCCACTTCTTTTTCTTAATATAGGTCGAAAATTTGTAAAAATTTGGCCGTTGTTTCTTGGTCTAATTACTAGTGCTGTAATATCGTGGATGATTTATAAAACGGAGGGTGCTAATTCCGTTTACTATGGTGGCCTAAATTTAGTTATATTGGTGATGTCGGTATTAATTCCCTGGAGCCTTTGGGAAACCATGATTTTGTGGCTGGGAACCTTATTTCTATATACGGTAGCTTGTTTAGCTCACAGTCAAATAATCAATATAGAGGTTAGTTTCTTTATATTTTTAACCGGATTAGCGTGTGTTATTTCTACTTATTTAGCCTCTAAGGCGAGGCTTAAGGACTTTCTCTTAAGGCAACAGCTCAATGAGAGAAACGATGAATTACAGCGGCTCGATCAACAGAAGACGCAATTTTTCTCTAACATCAGTCACGAGCTGAGAACGCCGCTTACCTTGATCTTGTCTCCTATACAGGATCTGCTGCATAAGTCGGAAAAGTTACCTGACCAAGTGCATAAGACTCTTTTACTGGCCATGCAGAATTCATTGCGCCTATTAAAGCTCATCAATGATTTACTGGAGGTGACTCGGCTGGAGCAGGCAGAGTTCAAAGCGGACTTTAAAAGGATTGAGGCGGGAGGTATGGTGAAAAGCCTGGCCCATTCCATCAGGCACTTAGCGATTGCCAAAGAGATCAAGCTACAGATTGAGGGAGCAAAAGAACCGTTGTGGATTCTGGGAGATCTTAGCTTGCTGGAGAAAGTGTTTCTCAATCTCTTTACCAATGCCATTAAATTTACCAAGGAAGGGGGGGTAATTTATGTGCGTTGCAGAAAAGATGGAGAGCAAGTTTTTTTTGAAGTAGAGGATACGGGAATTGGTATTCCAGAAAAAGAGTTGCCTAATATTTTTGACCGGTTTCACCAGGTTGACGGCTCCTCTACCCGCAAGTATCAAGGCGTGGGGATAGGCTTATCTTTGGTTAGAGATCTCGTTCATAAACACGGTGGGAAAATAGAGGTGAAAAGCGAGGAGGGAAAAGGCACGTGTTTCCAAATTTGCTTGAAGGGAGCTCCTGCCCAGACCGATGAAGAAGCGGTCACCCTTTCCACTCAAACGTCGTCGATACCTAAAGCATCACAAGACCCATTATTGGCAGCGTTCAAGTCCGCTGACCGCTTTTTAGTGCATCATGAGGAAAGTGAGGCATTACCCGAAATTGGCCAAGGTGAGTTTACCCTACTAGTAGTGGATGATGAGCCCGACATGAGACGCTTTATTACTAGTACGGTAAGTGAAAAATACACAATTATTCAAGCTGCTGATGGGGTGTCCGGTTTAGAGCTCGCTAAAGCGCGCCGGCCACATTTGATTTTGCTGGATTGGATGTTGCCGGGCATGAGTGGACCTGAGGTTTGTAAAAAAATTAAGGGAGATAAGGAAACAAGAGGGATAAAAATCCTGATGCTGACGGCTAAGATGGACGAGGAATCCAAGATAGAAGGCTTGAATGCTGGAGCCGATGACTTTTTAGTGAAGCCTTTTAGTACTTTGGAGTTGCAAAGCCGGGTAAAAAACCATCTCAATACAGCAGCTTTGGAAGCGGATTTGAGAGAGAGTAATCAAGAACTCCAGCAGGCTTTAGATCATTTGAAGGCTACGGAGTCTCAGCTCATACAAAGCGAAAAGATGAATGCCATGGGCAATCTGTCTGCGGGCTTGCTACATGAGATCAATAACCCACTGAATTTTTCATTAACCGCTTTGAGTTTTGCTTCACAGTCGTTGTCGAGTGATGATGAGATGGTACGCGAAGCGTTGGATGATATCGAAAACGGGTTGGGAAGGGTGCGTGATATTGTCTCTGACTTGCGCATCTTTGCCTATCCCGATGAAAAAGGTTCTCTGGAATGGGTGTCTATGGAGGAACCCATCAAATCTGCTTTAAGAATGTTGTCGCACGAGTTAAACAATGTAGAGTTTGAGTCTCAGGTATGTAACGATTCCATAGCCTATCTTTGTAGGCAGCAAATTACACATGTAGTCATTAATTTAATATCAAACTCGGTGAAAGCTACCAAGGATACTGCTGCTAAACGGAAGCCACAAATCTATTTGAAAGTTGAGAAAGTGGAGGATGAATATTTGCGTCTTTCAGTTAAAGACAATGGTTGTGGTGTCAGTCAGGAAACCTTAAAGAAAGTCTTTAATCCCTTTTTTACGACTCGTGAAGTAGGGGAGGGCTTAGGGATCGGCTTAAGCCTTTGTCACACTTTGGTTAAGAATCATAAAGGAACAATCGATATGAGGAGCAAGGAAGGGGAATGGACTGAGGTCATAGTGACGCTCCCTATTAACCCCGCGGAAGGGAAAGATGACAGCAGAAACAGATTATTACAAAGTATATAAAATTCTTTACGTGGATGATGAGACAAATTCACTGAAGTACTTCAATAGGTATTTTAATACAAAATTTCAGGTGACTACAGCTGAGACTGCGGATGAAGCTTTGGAAATACTGGCCGAGGCTCAGGGGGACTATGCCTTAGTCATGTCGGATCAGCGTATGCCCGGAATGCAGGGGGTTGATTTTTTAGCAGAGGTTAGACGCGAGTATCCAAAGATTGTGAGAATTCTCACAACAGCATATGCGGATCTAGAGAGTGCCATGGACTCGGTGAATAAGGGCTATGTCTATCGTTATGTGGTGAAGCCTTGGAATCTACCCGAGCTGGAAATGGTGCTCAAGCAGTGTTTTGATTATTACAGACTTTTGCAGGAGAGAGAGTCGCTGATCTATGAGAAGCTCAGTGTCAATCAGCGCTTTTTGATCGCCAATCGTGTGCATTGTTTAGGCTTAGTCACGGCAGCCCAGGGTGGAACTTGGGAATTTGCTGAGTTAGCACTAGCTGATTATGTCAAAGATATTCCAAGGGGCATTGAAAAAGCTTGCCAAGAATTTGCCATAGATAAGAGCAAGGATATTTTACGAGGTGGAAGTATGTTGCAGAGCGAAGAAAGAGCTCCATTACTGCATTTGGCCAGGGACCTATCCACATTTATACAAGAAATAAAACTTGGTGATAAGGAAGAAGTGGATTTCTCTGTATGGATCAAGGAGCTTCAAACTACTGCCAAATTACAGATAGATTTAGATTTAGCCGATCAATTGCCCAGCTTATCCATAGGCAAAGCTTGCTTAGAAACGGTCTTGCAGGACTTGTCCGAACTCGTTAGCAAACACGGAGATGGTAGGGCACATTTGAAGGGAGCCGTTGGCCAAGACCCACATCTTGGTAATGTGGTGAAGCTTGTGCTTTCCTGTAAGAGTTCGAGTTTATGGAGTTCTTACAACCTTATAGAATTATACGCCTTGCTTCTCAAGGACGAAGGATGGGAGTCGGGTCTTAAGTTGTTTCGAGCCTATTTAGGAGTTTATGCCCATGGTGGGGTAATCCATCGGGTTCATGATGAAGAAGTGTGTGGTGTGGAAATGAAAATTCCCCTCAATATAAAGGATAAAGCCCGCTCAACGGCAAAAGATGCGGTCGATTTATTATTAGCGACTTTTGCGAAATGGGATGCTAGGGGTTAGACGTCAGAAATATATTGTTTGTTGCATGCAATTGAGAAAGAGTGGTTTATCATGATAGAGAATAAAGAGCCATCCAGGTTACCTGTTGTCTTATATGTAGATGACGAGCTGAAGTCGCTCAAGTATTTTGAGAAATTCTTTGAGAAGGAATTTCAGGTTATCACGGCCTCTTCTGCTCAGGAAGGGATGGATATCCTAGATGATCGCGGACAGCAGCTAGCGGTCCTATTGGTCGATCAACGCATGCCCATGAGACCCGGCGTCGACTTGCTGGCCATGGCAAGAGATAAATTTCCCAACATCACCAGGATCATGACCACGGCCTACACGGATATTGATTCCGCAGTTCGAGCTATTAATGAAGGGCAAGTCTTTCGTTATGTGACCAAGCCTTGGGATCTGGAGCTTTTAAAAGAGATTTTATTGCTTGCTGTAGAAGAAAACAAAACACACCAGCACAAAGATTTGTCGGTAGATGAGCGAGTCGATCTCGCAAAAAGACTCGTGGTTGCCGACCGTGTAGAAAATTTGAGAAGGAGTGCGGAGTGTGTGTCCTGGCGTTTAAGAAACTCTATAGCATCTATATCAGCCTTTACCAAGATCATGCTGATTGAGTTGGAAAAAGGTATTGAAGAGAGTGATATCAAGGAGCGAAGAAAAGCATTTCTAGATCTCGGAAGAATTGCCAATAGAGAAATCGGTGAGGTTACCAGTTTCCTGAAGAAACTGTTGTTGATTAGCCAAAGCGGAGGTGATTTTAATCCTCAACGATTGGACAGCAAGATGCTTGTTGACGGGTGGATCCGAACGGTTCGTTCGGAATTCGATAAGAAAAGCATTAATTTTATCATGAGCCCAGACTCGGAGTACCCAAAGATCATGGGTGATGATAAATTGCTCATGAAATCTGGTAACACGCTCCTTAAAGTCATGCTCAAGGTGATTGATCCTCATACAGAAATTTCTGTTAAGAGCTCGACAACAGCACTTAAAGGCCAGCGTGGGTTGGTGGTTCGCTTTCGCTTGGCAAAAGGAGCAGTTTGGGCTGATTCAGATTGGAAAAGCCTCTTTGACCCTTTTTCAAAAAGTTCTGATTACGATAATACTTTGGAGCTCCTTGGTGCTTTTTTTGTGACTTATCAACACGGGGGCGAGATCACCGTGAATAGAGACTTCGAGGATGGCTGTGGTTTGGATTTCTTTTTGCCCCTTAATAACACAGAAGAGGTCTTTGCTCCTTTTGAAAATGATAATTTTGATAGGCTTTGGGAGCAATTCACTGGTTCAGAAAAGGAAAAGGCTAGTGAGCAAAGTTGAACTCGTATCAAGCAACAGAAATCTAAAGATGTGCACAACATCTTGGTTCCAAGAGGCATAGACTTATCTGGGGGTGTCACGTACGGAGGTATCTTTGTCGACACGCTTTTCTTTGTGACTCAAGCTTTTACACATCTCGTTCAACTTCCATGACATCATCCGGGTTGATATCAGGGCATCAATCCGGTAGAGATAGTCTGTGCATACTGTAATCTTCTGGATACCCCCGTTGTGTGCCAGGATATGACAAAAAATGCCCATGCGAACTTTCCCTTAGGATGGATTAGCCAGTTTTGGGCTCTTTGGTCTGGTGAAAAAAGTAGATACGTTCCACAGCCAGCCAACTCTGTAGGCATAAAGGCTGAGGCCTATGATCCCGAAGAAAACGACCCCGCTGAATCCTGCGACAAGAGGTGGGATTCTATATCCCTTACCCAGGGAGAGTGATACTTTTTGCCAAATAAGCAGAGTCAACAGAATAAAGACGCAATTCATAATGACAGCGCCTACATTCTGCCTGCTGTGAGTGACGCCTAGGGCAATAGCATATAAAGCGAGGACAAATGGGATCAAGGGGTAGGCAAGGCGGTAATAATGTTCTGTGTAATAGGGCGCCATACGAATGTTTGCATGCTCCTTGGGACCGTAAATAAAATGGTGGAGCTCGGGCCAGGATAGTTGGTCGGGTGGCCTCAAGACGGCTACAAGCTTCTCAGGGGGATCCTTAAGAAATTCTGCATTCAATTGCGGAATAATATCAGAACTAGTCCTTTCCACATTTTTATCATAGTTAATTTCTCTGACATAGGCTAAGTCCCAAAAACCCTCGTCTCGGTAAGTGCCCTGGGCGACAAACAGTTTTTTGATATCATTTCCAGCGGCATCTCGTAGGAGGATTTCACCTTGGGTGAAGGTTTGAGTGGTGATGTTAACGGTTTGTAAAAACCAAAGTGTATTGCTTTCCGGATTGTTGTAGACAACAGCGTGGTAAACAAGGTCCTCGCTTTCTTTTCCTTTAATAACATTTTCAATCACGCGCCTTTTGGACTCACTACTAGGAGCTAAGTCCATGAAGAAGCAAAAAAGCAAAATGCCCAGTAGTGATGCAACGGCAAAAAAAGGAAAGGCCATACGCGCCAAGCTGATGCCAGCCCCTTGGATGGCAATGGTTTCACGGTGGTGAGATAGATTGGCCAAGACATAGAGGCTGGAGACCAAGAAGCTGACTGGTAAAATGAGCTGAGCAAGTCGAGGAAATTGCACGAGATAGAGCTTAAAAATGAGAAAAATAGAGGATTCGGTGTTGATAAAGTCATCCGCGTTACCGAATAGATCCGCAATAATCATCAAGAAGTAAAGGCCAATGGTACTGTAAATGAGTGGTTTGATCAGAGCAAAGAGGATATAGCGCGTAATTATCTTCATGACAGATCTAGAAGATTAGGTAATTTGCACTGTTATGTTAAAACCTCAAGAACAACTGAACGAGCTCAAGGAAGTTGTTAAAGCTAGTGAAAAGGTCTTACCTAAGGTAGAGGCGTTTCTCCCTGTCCTGATCAAATGCCTGCGATCTGGGAATAAGCTAATGGCCTGTGGTAATGGAGGTAGTGCGACAGATTCCATGCATTTGGTGGAAGAGCTTGTAGGAAGGTATCGAGGGGATAGAAGGTCTCTTCCAGCGGTTTCCTTGAATGGGGATGCTTCGGTTCTCTCATGCATAGCGAATGACTGGAATTTTGATCATGTTTATGAGCGTCAGATCGAGGGCTTGGCTAAGCCGGGTGATATTTTGGTGGGTTTCACGACTTCGGGTAACTCAGTTAATATCGTAAAAGCTTTTGAAAAGGCCAAGGAAATGGAGGTTATTACCTTAGCCCTCATGGGCAAAACAGGTGGGCGCTGCAAGGGACTTGCCGATTACGAAATAATCATCCCCAGCCATAACACTGCGCGCATCCAGGAAATGCATACGTGGCTCTTGCATGTGATGTTAGAGTGCATAGAAGAAGAGTTTTTAGAGGATTGATAAATGCTGACAGTTCTAGGTGAAAAATTACAGGGCGTTTTTAAACATGTTCGGGGTTATGGTAAGTTAACGGAGTCCAATATTGCAGACGCTCTCAAAGAGGTACGCTTAGCTCTCTTGGCAGCCGACGTGAACTATGGCGTAGCGCGTGATTTTTGTAATCGTGTTAAAGAGCAGGCCTTGGGAGAGGAATTTCAAAAGAGCATTCGCCCGGGGGACATGTTTGTCAAGGTGGTCCATGACGAGCTGATCAATATCTTTAACAACGAAGGTAGCAGCTTATCCGACCGCCAACAGGCCAAGATAGCCATGTGCGGTCTCAACGGAGCTGGAAAAACAACCACCTCTGCCAAGCTGGCCTTGTACCTCAAGAAGAAACAGCGTAAATCCGTCTTACTGGTAGCAGCAGATCTTTCTCGGCCTGCTGCTATTGAGCAGCTTGAGACATTGGGGCAGCAAATTGAAGTGCCCGTTTTTTCTCCAGAGCCCGGGTCAAGTTTGAAGCAGCATATCCAAAAAGCTCTGGGGGAGGCTAAATCTCGAAATGTGGATGTGACTCTTTTTGATACTGCTGGCAGAACGGAGGCCAATGATGAACTCCTCAAAGAGCTCAAAGAGGTGATGGCTCTCATCGAACCCGATGAATGTTTATTGGTAGCGGATGCCGCTATGGGGCAACAGGCTGCCGAAGTTGCCTCCAGATTCCGGGAAGCAGCGCCTATTTCAGGACTTATTTTATCTAAATTTGATGGCGATGCCCGCGGAGGTGCTGCTCTGTCTTTACAGACATTGACCGACTGTCCGATTAAATTCCTAGGGTCCGGTGAAAAAGTTGAAGCTCTAGAGGAGTTTGATCCTTCAAGATTAGTAGACCGCATGCTGGGCATGGGAGATATTGTAGGGCTTGTAGAGCAAGCTCAAGATGCTCTCGATCTAGAGGATGCGGAGCGTCTGCAAGAGAAATTAAAGCGGCAGCAGTTCGATTTGCAGGATTTTCTGGATCAAATGCGTCAAATGAAGAAATTAGGCCCTATGCAAAATATACTTGGCATGATCCCAGGAATGGGTAACATTTCAGGTTCCTTTGAGGAGGGGACTCTAGTCCGAACAGAGGCGATCATATGCTCAATGACAAAGCAGGAGCGCCGAAGGCCTGAAGTCCTAAATGCTCGGAGGAGGCAACGAATTGCACTTGGCAGTGGCACCCAAGTTCGGGATGTGAATGAACTCCTGAAACGCTTCAAGGGAATGAAGAAGATGATGGGTAAGTTGACACGGGGTGGCAATATGGAAGCAAAATTAAAAAAGATGTTAGGAAATCTAGGTGGACTGACCTAGTAACACTATTAGGAACATAGGAGAACAAGATGGCAGTATCAATTAGACTGCGCAGAGGAGGCAACAGAAATCGAGCTTATTACCGTGTTGTAGTAGCGGATAAGCGCTCTCCACGCGATGGTAAGTACATAGACCAGGTAGGCACCTATGACCCGATCAAGAAGGATGATAATTTTACCTTGGACCTTGAGAAGGTTGATGACTGGATCAGCAAGGGAGCGCAACCTTCGGAGACGGTTAAGAGTCTGCTAAAAAAGGCTCGTAGAATTCCGGTCGAAGCGGCTGAAAGTGAGACAGAGGCACCTAAAGCAAAGGAGACTGTGGAAGAAGTAGTTGCAGAAGTAGCTGCTGTCGAAGAGACGGCCCCCGCAGAAACCGAACCTGAAAAAGCGGAAGAGAAGACGGAATAAGTATACTCGCATCAATGAGGCATCATGAAATATTTCGTAGAGTTTGTTGTTCGCAATTTGGTAGAACATGCCGACGAGGTAGATGTCGCAGAGATTTCTAGCGGACGTGCGACAAAGTTACAAGTTCGAGTCAATCCTCAAGATGTGGGCCGGGTGATTGGTAAAAATGGGCGGACCATCAGCTCTATCCGAGGGTTGCTCAACGCAGCGGCTATGAAATCTAAGCAAAGAGTGATACTGGAGTTGGTAGAAGAGGCCGCCGTTAGGGACGCGTGAAAATTGACGTCATTAGCCTCTTTCCAGAGATGATGGATGGGGTGCTCAATGCAAGTATCTTAAAGAGGGCTCAGGAACAAAATATTGCCAAGATAAGGACACACGACCTTAGGGAGTTCGCAGAAGATAAACATAGAACGGTTGATGACAGACCTTTTGGAGGCGGACCGGGGATGGTACTAAAATGTGAGCCACTGGTTAGGGCTATAGAAGAAATTAAGAAACAGGAGGATGGTTCAAAGAAAGAAGCAAAAATAATTTATCTGACACCGGAGGGCAGGCTATTCGACCAGTCAATAGCTAGAGAGTTGGTCCAAGAAGAGCAATTGATTTTAGTTAGTGGGCATTATGAAGGTATTGATGAACGAGTGCGAGAGTGTTGGATAGATGAAGAGCTTTCAATTGGAGATTATGTATTAACGAATGGAGTGCTTCCAGTTCTAATAGTGATAGATGCTATCGTAAGGCTTCTTCCAGGGGTCTTGGGCAATGAAGAGTCGGCGGCACAGGATTCGTTTGGTGAATTAAAAATTTTAGAAGGACCCCATTATACAAGGCCGGCGGAATTTCGCGGTATGCAGGTTCCCAAGGTGCTTTTAGATGGTAATCATGCCGAGATTGATAAATGGAGGCAAGAACAGGGCTTAAAGCGAACACGAGAGAGAAGAAAAGATTTAATAACCAAAGAGAAAAAGGAAATATCATGAGGATCATCGACAAGATTGAAAAAGAACAATGTAAGAAGCAGATAGCGGATTTTAAGGTGGGCGATTCTGTAAAGGTATCCACCCGGGTCGTGGAAGGTGAGAAAGAGCGCATTCAGGTCTTTGCAGGGATTGTTATCGCTCGTTCGGGGAAAGGTGTGAACGAGACCTTTACGGTGCGTCGAATCAGTTATGGCGAGGGTGTAGAGAGAGTTTTCCCCCTAAATTCCCCTCGAGTTGAGAAAGTTGATGTTGAGCGTCCTGGTGCTCCACGTCGTGCAAAACTATATTATCTCCGGCATCGCCGCGGTCAAATGACAGTTAAGGCTGACAAAAAGGCGTTAAGGAAGCAGTCTGCGCTGAAAAAGTCCAAAAAAGTTAAGGCGAAGAAAAGCGAAGGATAAGCCGTGCGCAAGGGATTGAGGTGGGTCGATATCCCTCCAAGTCTAAACAGCGTACCACGGTGCATCACACAAATCTTCCAAGGCCTGCTTCGGCAGACCCCAAGGTGGCTGAAAATGAGTCAATGAAGCAGATGTAAAGCTGTATAGACTTTAACTTGCCACAGATACTTATCTAAGAGCCATTTGGATTAAGTTTTGTAATAACTCTGCCTCGTAATCCTTTTATGCTTTTATTCCCGAATCAGGCATTAGCGTCTGTTGATTCGCCTTATTGCTCAGGAGAATGGCTTTCCGCAAACTGTCCGTAATTACGGTAGCGGTCATATCTATCATTGAGACGTTTCTTGACAGAGCCCTTTCGCAGATCCTTGAGGTTGCTGAGAAGAGCCTGCTTTAATGCCTCGGAGGCTGTAGACCAATCTCGATGTGAGCCTCCCTGTGGTTCAGCAATGACCTCATCGACTAGTTTCATATCTAGTAGCTCTTTAGCATTCATTTTTAGGGCTTCTGCGGCATCTGGGGCATAGGCTCTGTCTTTCCACAGAATGGAAGCACAACCTTCAGGAGATATCACTGAATAATAAGAATTTTCCATAATGAGAACGCGATCTGCGACTCCAATTCCTAGGGCTCCTCCGCTGCCGCCTTCTCCGATCACGATGGCAATAATAGGGACTTGGAGCGTAAACATTTCTCTGATATTAACTGCTATAGCTTCAGCTATATGACGCTCCTCAGCTGTTACCCCAGGGTATGCTCCTGGTGTGTCAATGAAACAGACGATAGGGATCTTAAATTTATCCGCCATCTTCATAAGACGGAGGGCTTTGCGATATCCTTCCGGATGAGCACAACCAAAGTTACGCATAACATTTTCCTTGGTGTTACGCCCTTTCTGATGACCAATAATAAGCATGCGTTGTTTGTCTATAGTGGCGAAGCCACCAATGAGAGCCCTGTCGTCCATAAAGAATCGGTCTCCATGTAACTCAATGAATTCAGAACTAATTAAATTGATGTAATCAAGGGTGAAGGGGCGCTTAGGATGTCTTACGATTTGCACGCGGTGCCAAGGAGTTAGATTATTATAAATCTCTTGTTTCGTTAGGACTAACTTCTTTTTGAGATCCGTAATCTCATCTTGTAAATCAATGTTGTGCTTCCCAGAATGTCCATTGAGGCTTGAAAGCATCTTTTCGAGTTCTGTAATAGGTTTCTCAAACTCTAGTGGTGCTATATCTTGACTAGCTTTCATTGTTCATGCTTATCATTAAAAAATACATAGCAAAATTCTCCCAGAACTACAGTAGTCCGTCAATCCATGATGCTTGGTTTATGGTGATAGGATTTAACCTGAATGGTGCTATAGAGATTGAAAGATCGGAACAAGATCTCGGCTTCAAAGAAACACAGAGTCTTCTAGAGGCATCACCTTGTTGATACCTATGTCTGAACTCTATCTGGATTGGTGCTGCACACCCTTGATAGCTCAGACTTCACTTGCTTCTAAAAAGATACGGTCAAAGGATGCGATTGATATAGCTTTGTCGAATCTATTCTCTTTGTGACTCCAATTTTTACTCATCTCGTTCAACTTCTATAACATGATTCGGGTTTAGTTATTCATTTGAGATTATAGTTTTAAGTTATCTGTCTGGTTAGTATGTCAGCGAGTATTTTTGAATTCATTTTAAACATCCATTTTTGGCATACCTGGGTTCAACCGAGGTCCCCGGGAGATTCAAGTATTCATATATTTTTGCACTGGATTGATTCCTTGATATCAAAACGGATCTAAGGATGAAAGGACGGTACAGATCTCTAGAGGTTTTCACCGGTGAAACCAGAGAGTTGAAGATGGATTGGGGATTCTTGCCTATTCATTAAAAAATGCACTAAAACTGCTTGAATGATAGTCTTTAATATAATGAAACTGGTTTTGCTTCTTAAAAACAAACCGATGTATAGTAGAGGGGAACCCATGAAATTACTTCAAGATCATGCTCGTACCGTATTTTTGATGGTATTCTATATAATTGGATTTGAGGGGGTGGCTTATGCTCAAGTGCCAAGTCAGCCAAATTCGACTACTCAAAAGTCTCTTAAAGATGCGTCACTTAGAATCACGATCAAGGCTTATGATTTTGAACTAGATGATCGGACAAGGCGGGACCTGGAGTTAGGGCTGGCCAACGTTTTTACCTTTTTTCACTACCGCTTTAGAATAGGTTATCACTTACCTTTTCACATGAAAGTGAATATGTTCAAGGACGGAGCTCAATTTGATGCCTTTTTTAATGAACCGGGCATTCACCGGAGAGTTGCTGGAAGGTATACGTTTAGGACCAAAGAGGTTTCGGTGCATTGGACCGGCTCTAGAGATAAAGTTATTTCTACAGCCATTCATGAAACGAGTCATCGAGTTTTGGGTGCAGCAATAAGGTCCACTACTTGTCCCATGTGGCTCAATGAGGGTCTAGCTGAGTATTTTGGGCAAGGAAGAGCTTCAGGGAATAATGTGGTGATTAAACCAAATACATATCAAGAGCGATTGCTACGTGACGCGCTGCGCAATGGTTCTTTGCCAGCACTCAAAGAACACGTAAATTTACATATAATAGCGTGGCAGGGTGGAAACACTCAACTGAACTATGCCATTGCTTGGTCCATGGTTTCCTTATTGATGTCTTCAAACCAAGGCAAAGCTCTTATACAAAAAATACTTCATGAATTAGCCTACGATAGACCGAGCACATTCGATAGCGTTCTGGCTTTCGACAAGCACTATAAAGGTGGGCTAACTTATTTTGAGAAAGAGTGGCACAAATATATTGAAGGTCGGAAAAAGAGCATAAGCTATCCTAGTGATGTACGTAGGAGAGCTTTTTTTGAAGTGATTCCTTCGACGTTGAGGGTAAATCGCTAGGACTCCTTCAAAGCTTTCAATCTGTGCGGCCTCTTAACTTTTTTACTTCAGACTCCAGTTCTTTGATGCGCTTAGAAAGCTCGGGGAGCTTATGGATAAGTGCCTCATAGTGAAGTTGCTTTTGCAGGGGTTGTGCGGGTGCTCCTCGGTAAGTGCCTTTGCTTAAATTTTTGGTAGCAGCAGAACGAGCTGTGAGTGTCACTTGATCTCCCAATTCAAGGTGACCAACTGTGGCTGATTGCCCGCCCATAACCAGGTATGCTCCCGCGGAAGTGCTTCCAGAAATACCGCTCTGTGCCACAATGACTGCGTGTGGACCGATTGTCACATTATGGGCAATCTGCACTAGATTATCGATTTTAGACCCTTCCTTTATCCAGGTTTTTGAGAACCTTCCCCTATCTATACAAACATTAGCCCCTACCTCGACATGGGAATCTAACTGAACAAAGCCAGTTTGCGGGATCTTTGTATATTTACCTTGCTCGAACTCATAACCAAAGCCATCGGATCCGATTACCGTGCCCGAATGGACAATGACATTATGGGCTATTTTGGAGCGCTCACCTATCGTGACATTTGGATGAATCAAGCAATTTTCTCCTAAGCTTGAGTTCTGGCCTATGTAACATCCTGAGCCTATGTAACATCCTGAGCCTATACTTGCCCCAGAGCCTACAACCACTTGAGCACCAATATGGGAGGAGGAATCTACAAGAGCTGTTTTATCGATTAATGCTGAAGGGTGAACTCCGGGCTCCCAAGTAAGAGGTGGAGGGGTAAATAATGAGGTGAGTTTCGTGAATGCTTGAGATACATTCTCCACCACGATAACAGAGCATGGAAAAGGTTGCTCTTCATAGCAGGGTTCGATAAGGATAGCACCAGCCTTTGTGCTTAAGGCGGATTTTAAATATTTTAAATGGCTTAAGAATGATAATTCACCAGGCTTGGCGAGGCTGAGATCATTGACTCCTGTGATTTCGATTTCAGCCTGGCCTAAGATTTTGCCATTTACCAAGGCGGCAAGCTCTGTCAGTTGCCGCATAGGATCGTCTTACTCTGTAGGCTTAGATTTGTTAAGTTCTGCGATGATATCGTCCGAAATGTCCGGGATGCCTTCGCTGTGAATGATGGCTGGAGCTCCGCTAAGCGTTTTGCCAGTGGAGTCTAGCACCAAATTATATTTCCCTTTCGTAATTGATTTGATGGTTCCATCCATTTCTTCCAGGATTTCGCTCCTCATGCGTTGTGTTTGGTCCATGGTAAGCTTACGTGTTGTTTGTAAAAACTCATTGATCTTATTTCTGCTGGACATGATTTCCTGCTCTTTGTCTTTAAGGCGGCTTAGTTTATCTTCTTTAGCACTATCAGCTAAAGAAGGGTCTTCTACAGCTTCCTTCAATTCACGATGCTGCTCCATTAGCTTTTGGAAGGATTCCTGGCGATCTGATAGCTCCTTCTTGTAGCTGTTTTCCTGATCTTTGAGGCGAGCTTGTGCCTCCTCTGTCTTGTAGTAAGAGTTGAAAACTTTTTCTAGATCTACAATTGCTATTTTTAGCTCTGCAATAGCTTCGGTTGTAAGACCAAGTATTAGGGCGCCACACAATGATAATATGTTCTTTTTCATAATTCGTTAGTAAACTCTCGTTTATAGTTAAGGTTAAAATTGAAGGGAATACTTCTACTAAAACTGATAGCCGACGTCAAAGTGGAATTCAAAATCGCCATCATTTGGATCACGTTGAACAATGGGAAATCCGAGATCAAGGCGAAGTGGACCAATAGGTAGGTCAAGCCGCAACCCTAGACCGGTTGAGAGGGAGTACTCAGATACATCGAAATCAAATGAGTCCCTATTATTAAAGCCCCCGTCTAAGAAAGTTGCGAAGCGAACGCGGTCAATAACCGGTATCGTTAGCTCAAGATTTCCGTAGCCCATGGTCTTACCGCCCTCGGGCTCATCACTCAGAACACCATTAGAATCAATGAAATTAGGACCTACAGAGCGATTTTCAAAGCCTCTTATACTTCTGGAGCCCCCGATAAAGAATCGGTCAAATAGGGGAACATTATCTGAATCTCCAAAGGAATCCGTAAGTCCTGCAACACCTCTGACGGAGAAAATCATATCATACGGGAGGCTAAAATACTTAGAGCCTTCAAGTTTGAGTGACCATGTGTCCGTATCACCTTGAAGTGGGCCCCCCGAACCTTCAGCGGTAAGTGTTACCCTTTCACCACTGCGAGCTAGTAAAGGGGAATCACGTGTGTCATAGGTGATATTTCCTCGAACGGAGCTCTTAGTGCGCTCTCCTTCTTCCTCTTGGATACCTATAGGAGCTGAAGAGTCTACATCAAAAATTTCAATATTCTCAAACTGATAGCGCATACCGACACTCCAGAATTGGTTAAGAGCTTTGCCCACCCTAACAGCCCCACCATAACGGCGTTGGTCAAACTCGCTACTTAGAAAATCAGATTGATTAAAGAAACCATCGAAACCGAGGGAGATGCGGCGGTTTAGGAACCAGGGTTCTGTCCAGCTAATAAGAGCATCTTGTCTTTTGATACCATATTGGAGGCGCATGCGGAACTTCTGCCCCGCGCCCAAGAATTTAGGGGCATTGGCAATATCAAAATTACTTTGCGTCAGCTCAACAAAACCCAGCAAACTGTCTACAGTGCTGAATCCCGCACCAAACGTAACCGATCCTGTTCGCTGTTCCTCAACCGTGACAACCATATTTTTGCGGTTCGGAACACTCGTTTCCTGTGCAGAGACATCTACCTTGGAAAAGTAGCCGAGGTTTTCTAGGCGTTTTTGGCTAGCGTCAGCACGTACTGAATCGTAAGTGTCACCGGGTGCTAGAGCCAGCTCGCGTCTAAGAACCTTGTCCTTTGTTTGATTATTACCCTGAATGATAATTTTTTCTACGAATGACTGGGAGTTTTCCTCGATAACATAGACCAGATCCATCTTACCGTTTTGGATATTGGGCTCGCGGTTAATGTAGATGCGTGTGTCAATATAGCCCTTGCGCCCATAAAGGTCTCTAATGGCGTTTTTATCCGCCTCAAGTCCCTCAGGTGAAAAGATGCTACCAGGTTTCATATTGGTAACACTGTTCAGCTTAATATCATCAAATAGCTGATTTTCTTGAAATTTGACGTCTCCTACCGAGTATTGAATACCCTCAAATAAGGTGATGGTTATATTAATAGCATCCGCTTCAGGTCTTTGAATAGCATAGTCTTCAATCGTTACATCTATGTAGCCTTTGCTTTGGTATAACCCTCTGATTGCTCTTAAATCTTCTTGAAACTGGTCTTCTTTCATGCGCCCTGATTTGTTGATCCAAGTTAACCAATCTTTTATACGTGTTTTCATCACTTTACGAAGTTCCTTATCTGTAACGGCTTCATTACCTTCGAACTCGATGGCACGAACAAAAGCCTTTCCGCCTTCCTGTATGGTGTAGGTGATAACGGCACGGTTAATTTGATCGTTGATATCGATGTCATAGAGGACTTCTGCTCTATCGAAACCTTTTTCCAGGTAATAGTCTTGGATATCCTGACCATCAGAAGAAACTAGCTGCTCACTCAAGGGTTCTCCTGGCCGAGAAGCGATTTTTTTGTGTAAGGCTTTTTCTTTAATGGCTTGATTGCCAATGATGATGACTTCCTTAACAATTGACTTTGGTTTGACTATGACTACGACCTTGACTCCGTCAGCGACAGGCTCATCCTGAATTCTCAAGTTAGTGAAGAGGCCTGTAGCATAAAGAGTTTTAATATCTTGTTCGACGGCGGCTAAAGAGTAGGGCTGGCCCACAGTGGTTCGCATGTTCGATAGAATGACGCTGCGGTCGACGGAACTGGAAGACTTTTCGGGAAGATAAATAACCTCTATCTCTCTAACTATAAGACGGTTATTTGTATCGGTGCCAGTGGCTGCTGCATCCGGCGGCTTAATCAAGGTTTTTCCAGACTCTTGAGCTTCAGAAAAAGAGATGCTGGTGAGTAAGGCAAGGAGAGCGATTTGGCCAAAACGAGGATTCAATATTCTATTGAAACGCAGGTGCTGATTTAGCATGAAATCTCCTTATCAAATACGCTTAACATACATATAGCCTTAATTATTACTTATTACGAAAAAGTACGTCAAAAGTCACACCTTTTCGTGAAAACTGGAGAAATACCTCCTTTACGTCAAGATAATAGTATGGTTCATCAAGTGGTTCTTTATTCATTTAAGCTCAAATGAAGCAATGATTACCCAGGATTAACATGAGATTTTGCTTTCAATGGTGGGAGTGCTTTCTTGAGTGGTTAGGCTGTCATACATTTTATTGGTACGCTTTCTATGGCTGGAAGTTCTCATTATCTCAATTCATTTGCTAAAACTGGCTACCATCTAAGTCTATGCATTTGCTTGTAATCTCACTATTTATTTCATCTAAAACAAAAGAACAAATGAAACCCGGTTGATGCGTGAGAGACTTGAAGATTGACGCAGGATCTAGGTCCCTAGAAGCATGGAGTCTCCAAGAGGGATTACCTTTTGATACATCTTTGTCGATTCTCTTTTCTCGACAGCTCAAGCTTTTGCGCATCTCTTTCAACTTTTATTACATAATCCAGGTTAAAAGTACAATAACAAAGTCGGAACTTTGAGAGATTTAGAACCGGTGAGGGGAATGTAAATTCTGTGTCTTTAACGAAAATAAATGGAGTGTTAAAAAAGTTTGCCGATGTTCTATCTAAGACTATTCTTAAATAAGTAATGTTTTCTCGTCTATCAGCTTTATCACTAGTTGTTCCCTTATATATATCTTCACTTTTTGCGAGTCAGGAAGGTTCGGAATGGAACATAGACAACAAATATCGGACGATTGGGAAGCTCGTTCCTGCATTTCTAGAGCGCCAGCATTATCTACAAGAGCAGCTTAACCATGAGCACAATGAGGAGTGGCTCTCTAACTACATGAAATCTTATGATTTTAATCATGCCTTTTTCTATAGGAAAGACTATGAAGAGCTCATGCAGATGCATGGTAATGATTTAACAACCAAATTAATGACAGGAAACATAGAGCCTGCATTTAATGTTTTTGATTTATTCAAAAAAAGGCTTGAATCCAGAGTTGCCTGGATTGAAAAGCGCCTCAGGGAGTCATTCGATTTTACGCAAGATGAATATTATTCCATAGACCGTTCAGAAGTTCCATGGCCTGAGTCGGAAGAAAAGGCAGATGAGCTTTGGGAAAGTCGTCTGAAGTATGACCTTCTTCAGGAGCGCCTCATCCGAGTAGAACTGGCGGAAAAGAAAAAAGAAGAGGGTGAGGAACAGGATAAAAAAGAAATTTCTAGCGAGTCCCCGCAAGAAAAAGTGCTTAAGCGCTACAAGACCCTTTTGAAAACATTTAGTGACTACGAAGATGAGGACATCATGACAACTTATCTTTCTGCCCTCACTTCAGTTTACGACCCTCATTCCCAATACCTTGGGCCAAGTCAATTAGCGGATTTTTCCATAGCTATGAAATTAGAGTTATTTGGCATTGGGGCTGTGTTGACAACTGAAAATGGCTATTGCACGGTTCGGGAGGTTATCTCTGGGGGCCCCGCTGACCTGGACGGTAGGCTCGAAGTCAATGATAGGATTGTGGGTGTTGCTCAGGGAAATGGAGAATACGAGGATGTCGTCGGAATGAGGCTTCGTAAAGCAGTTCAGCTAATACGCGGACCAAAAGATACCATTGTACGTTTGAAAGTTTTTCCAGGAGATTCAGATGTTGTTAAAGAAATCACTATTGTTCGCAATAAAATTGATCTAAAAGAAGCGCAAGCCAAGGCAGAGGTGCTTGAGATTGAATACGAGAGTGGGGCAAGGCGCAAATTAGGCTTGATAGAGCTTCCTTCCTTTTACGGTGATATAAGCTCAGGTGCTTCCCCAGGGTCTAAGTCACGCAGCACTTCAAAGGATGTAGCTGTTCTTATCAAGCGCCTAAAAGAAGAGAAAGTTGAAGGTCTGGTTCTAGACTTACGCAAAAATGGAGGAGGTTTATTGAGTGAGGCGGTCAACTTGGTAGGGCTATTTATTGATAAGGGGCCGGTTGTTCAGATCCAGGGCGTAGAGGGACGCAAGGATGTTTTACGGGATAATGACTCTGGTGCCCTATATGGAGGGCCCCTCATTGTCTTGACTAATCGTGAAAGTGCTTCTGCTTCAGAAATATGCGCCGGAGCGTTGCAAAATTATCGCAGAGCCTTAGTTGTCGGGGAAAGTAGTACTCATGGCAAAGGTACGGTGCAATCCGTGATAGAGCTAAACCGCTGGATGAATAGAGATTTCGGGAGAACTAGGCCTGAAGCTGGAGCACTGAAACTGACTATGCAAAAGTTTTATTTACCGAATGGAGACTCAACACAGAATCGTGGTGTGTTGCCCAATATTGCGCTTCCTTCAGTTAATGATTATTTGGAAATAGGCGAATCTCATCTTCCTCATTCCCTGCCTTGGGATCAAACGGCATCTGTCCCTTACAAGGCCGTGAATTATATCGATAGCGAGCTTATCGGTCAATTAACGGAGCTTTCTAAGCGGCGTATCTCATCAAGTCCAGATTATCAATTTTTACTTAAGGACATTGAAAGAGTTAGTAAAAGGGTACAAGAAAAGCGCATTTCGCTTAATGAAAATAAGAGAATTGAAGAACTGAAAGAAGAAAAGGTAAGGCGCAAAGCTCGTAAAGAGGCTATCAAAGTAGCTGTCAAAAACTTCAAGATCAAGGTTCTTTCAATTACGTTAGATAATCTTGAAGGGGAGTATATCGAATCGTTAAAGGATAGGAATGAGAATAAGAGAGAAGAGAATGAAGATGAGAATTTCTTCGATGACCTAGAAATACATGCTGTGGATCACCAGCTTCGGGAGACCTTTCATATTATGGATGATATGCTTCGGTTATCTGCAGCGAATCACGAGTTGATTACTGCTCAAAAAGTTGGGGCTAAGAATGAATTTTTTGTCGATTAGTTAGGCAAATCTTTAATATTCGATAAGCTAGTCGCCTAGCTCTTTTTGTTACTTGTTTCATTTTCCCAGGTATTATCTGGTCTTAAGTGATAAAGGATCATACAAATGCAGTTGATTTTAGCCTCTAGTTCTCCTAGGAGACAGGATTTATTACAAGAAGCAGGATACTGTTTTGAGTCAGAGGCACCCTATATAGACGAGTGGGATTCGACCACGCATCCGGATCTAAGTGCCATAGATTTGGCTTTAGCAAATGCCCAACGCAAGGCGCAGAAAGTGGCAGAACACAGGCAAGATGCAGTGGTGTTAGCCGCGGATACAATTGTTTACTGCGATGGCAAGGTCTTGGGCAAGCCAGAAGATCAGGGGGAGGCTAAAAAGATGCTTAGACTTCTAAACGGTAAGACACATGAAGTGATCACGGCTATGGCTTGGTTCGAGACAGCCAAAAATTTCATGAGACGTTGTGTTGATAAGACCTACGTCACTTTTCGGAATCTAAGCGAGGAGGATATTGATTTTTACCTAGGTAAAGTTCATGTTCTGGATAAAGCTGGAGGCTATGCGGTGCAAGAGCACGGAGAAGAGATTATAGAGAGAATTGAAGGCTCCCGAACCAATGTAATCGGTTTGCCTATGGAGCGTTTGCAAGAGTGGTGGGATGATCTAGGAGTTTGATTTTTTAAATCTGTATTTGTCAAACTGAAGCTACATGAACAACTGGTGCTAATAGTTTTAGTGTCTAGGATACTATCTAAATGATGTCTTTAAATATATGTGATTTTATTACGAATAAGCGTCCCGTGCTTTTGTTAGCTCCTATGCAGGATGTTACAGATTTACCATTCTGGAGGGTGATGCATCGCTACGGAGGTCCAGATATTTATTTTACTGAATACTTTAGAGTGTACCCGAATTCACGTCCGGAAAAGCATATCCTGGAATGTGTTCGTAAGAACCCCTCAAATAAACCTGTCTTAGCTCAAATGATAGGGAGAGATATACCCAGTTTATTGCGAACTGCAGAAGCACTTCAGGGTGAAAATATCTTGGGCCTGGACCTTAATTTAGGCTGTCCAGCACCTATTGTCTGTAAAAAGAGCAGTGGTGGAGGTATGCTTCGTGAAAAGGAACATCTCTTAGAAGTTCTCGAGGTGCTCAGAGAAGCGATTACGGGTAATTTTACGATCAAGACACGTATCGGGTTTTATGATGAAAATGAGTTTGATGAGTTGTTGGGAATATTTTCACAGGTCCCGGTTGATGCAGTCACAGTGCATGGAAGAACAGTCAAAGAGATGTATAGGGCGAATGTGCATTATGATCGTATAACACAGGCGGTTCGGGTGATGTCAACTAGGAGTATCCCTGTATTTGCCAACGGCAATGTTTTATCGGCCCATATTGCCAAGCGGGTTGCTCAAGACACAGGTGCAGCAGGTCTTATGATCGGGCGCGGGTGCATAAGGAATCCCTGGATCTGGGACCAAATTAAAGAATTGTATGAATTTGGAGAGGTGCAAACACAACCTACACTAAGAGATCTTAGGGAATATATAGATTGTTTATATAAGGAAACGACTCCTATCCATTTGCCAGAGAAGGTAAAAGTAGCGAAAATGAAAAAATATATGAATTTCATAGCTCAGGGCATTGGCCCTGAAGAAAGTTTTCTTTTTGAAATCCGCCGTGTAAATAGTGAAAAAGAGTTTTTTAACTGCTGCGATAGATGGCTAATGGAGAAAGAATTCTTTCAACCAGAAATGCATGGCGGCGCGTTAGTGAACTCTGGAAATCCTCGTAACGATTGTTATTGATTTATTAGATCATCCCGGCTAGCCGTTGGCAGCGAGTTGATCGATATTCTCGTTTCCTACCACACGATTGATATCTAGAAGGGTTTTGACAACTCCCTTAATCTTTGCCATGCCTAGCATGTAATGGGTATCAACGAAAGCTCCGAAATCAGGTGCAGGTTCTATTTCATCGGTGGTGATGTTAATAACCTCTTCAACTCCATCAACCACTAACCCCATAAGAACATCACGTCCAGAGGAGGATTTGGCGTCTACAACGATGATACAACTTTGTTCGTTAGTTTCAGCATCAGATAGTGAAAATTTTAGACGCAAACTAATAACTGGAATGACCTTGCCTCTAAGATTTGTGACACCTTTGACAAAATGAGGCATTTGAGGCATGGGCGTGATTGTTTGCATTCGGATAATCTCACGGATTTGCAGAACGCCTATACCATAGGATTCATTGCATAATTTAAAGGTCAGGTATTTACCTGCTACTTTAGATAGGGTTGATTCTACTTCTGATTGTTCGACGCTCATATTGAAAGTTCCTATGCAGAGACTTAGTCTCTTAATATACTTATATTAGCTATCGGATAATCCATATAGTGCTTGAGGGAATTTTGTTTTTTCTCTTTTCGATATGGATTTTGTAAATCAAATCGTTCATCTCTGTCATTAGCTGTTATGACATATTATTTGCAGGCAAATGGTTCTGATATGGTTTAAAATGTCATACTTCGGACCTTGATTTTTGCAATTGTAAGTCGAAATAATCCATATGGAGTGTCTTTAGATCTAGAGAGATTTATTTCTAATTTCACACAAGTATTGGATTCATGGAACACTCAGATAAGCGAGTAGAGGGACAGAGTTTTTTTTATATCCTAGCGAGATATGGAAGCTACTCGCCAGTAGTGTTAGCTGGTTTGGTGACGCTCGCGTGCCTCGCTCTTACTGTTTTGTCTTGGTGGGCGAGTATAGAAAGCTTAGAGGACTCCTTCAATAGGCCATTCCAAAAAGAAGCGCGGCATCTTGTTTATCATTTTAAGGAAGAACTGCAGGACTACAAGCAAGCTTTAAATATGCTGGGAGCGGCATTGAGGACTAATGATAAGAAGCTAGAGCAACCCCATATTCAGGAAGTTTTAGAGTCTTTAGAGCTCAATGAATTTTCTGGTATAACCAATGTATTGTGGATAAGAAAAAAGGTAGGCGAAAAAGCAGGCGCAAATCAGGCTGTTTTATTTACTGTCTCAGGTGCAATTCAAGATAAAAAGCTTTCAGGTTATGCGATTAGTTCTCTTAATGAAGCTATGGGCACTTATCAACAAAAAACTGGTTTAGTGGTGACCCGCATTATCAATCACAAATCTATAGCCAAAAATAAGAGTATTGTTTATTTCATGAAACCACTCCAAGAGGCTGAAGGTAAATTTGTTAATTGGTATGCCATAAGGGTTGATCTTCAGACTTTATTAAATCTTCTTAGGGAAGAGAGTGTGGCCTCTTGGAGTTTTGATGTGCAAGACATTAGTGGTTTAGATTCGGCTGAAATAAAAGGTGCTAGTGATTCTTCTCTCTTGGTAAAGGAAAGTGATTTGAACTATCGTCAATTTTTAGAGTTAGGATCTAGAAAGTGGCGCTTATGGATAAGCTCAGAGACTTACCCAAAAAGTCTAGGCTATTCTGATGAAATGTTGAGGATGCTTATTTTAGGTATCTTAGCTAGTTGTCTTATAGGTTTTCTTGCAGGGTGCTTACTCAGGTTGAAAATAAAATCCGACCTAGACTTGAAACAAACAAGTGAGTTATGTGATCAAGCAGATGAGCAGCTTAAAAATCTAAATTGTGTTGTAAATTCTGTTCATGAAGGCCTTATTATGACAGACGCAAATTATCACGTCGAATGGGCGAATGATTCTTTTACTCGCATGTCAGAGTTTTCTTTAGGCGAAATTATAGGGAAGCCTGCTTTTTGTTTTCAATTTGGTGAGGATACAGATAAAGCTTCCATAGATATCATTAATAATGCTGTAAAAAATAAGCAAGGTTTCCGCTTGGAAATTCTTAATTATGCAAAATTCGGTCGCGACTATTGGGCCGAATTAGAAGCTCAGGCTATCTATGATAATGAGGAAATTAGTCATTTTGTCATTCGTGAGTTAGACATTACCGAACGAAAACTGACAGAGTCAGAAATACTCTGGGCTAAAGAGCAATCAGAAGCGGCTGAGCGTGCTAAAGGAGAATTTTTGGCGGTTATGAGCCATGAGATTAGAACCCCTATGAATGGAGTCATTGGCTTTACCAATATTTTATTGGAAAGCCGGCTTGATCACGAGCAAAGAGAATATGTTGAAACCATTAGGTCATGTGGTGATGCTCTTTTAACACTGATTAATGATATTCTCGATTATTCGAAAATTGAGTCGGGAAAGATGGTGTTGGATGAGCACCCGTTTGAATTGAGAAGATGTTTGCATGATGTCTTTAGTCTAACCAGTACTAAAGCGGCAGATAATAGGATAGAGGTGATTTGTAGAGTCGGCGATGGTGTTCCCCAATGGATTGCCGGGGATGTATCTAGGCTGAGACAGATCTTAATTAATCTAGTTGGTAATGCACTGAAGTTTACAGAAGATGGTGAAGTGGCAGTGGATGTAGAATTAAAAGAATCATTGCAAGGGACGGATCCGCGCGTTTGTTTAGAGTTTCGCGTATCAGATACTGGGATTGGTATTCCTAAAGAAAAGATTAATGAATTATTCAAAAGCTTTAGCCAAGCAGATTCTTCTACTACGAGGAAATACGGAGGAACAGGTTTAGGGTTGGCAATCTCCAAGCGGTTGGTTGAACTCATGGGAGGGAATATTGGAGTTGAGAGTGAGTCAGGAAAAGGATCGACATTCTTTTTTACAACGTATTTCAAAACAGATGACTCCGATCATCCGGATAAGCTAGCTATTAATCATGAAGTCTTGAGGGGTAAACGTGTTTTAATCGTTGATGATAATGCATCTCACAGAAAGGTTGTGGAATACCAGTTAAAGCGTTTTGGTATTCAATCTAGAGCTGCTGGCTCTGGTACGGAGGCTCTAGAGATACTAGATGAGGATTGGGCTTTTGACCTTATTTTGATGGATATGGTGATGCCGGGTATGGATGGAGCAACGCTATCTAAGAAGATAAAAAAAGGTATCCATACAACCTATATACCGATCATTTTGCTCACCTGTATGGGTAGGGGGTCGATTACAGAGGAGGATTCTAACCTCAAACTTTTTGAGATGAAACTACACAAACCGGTCCAGGACTTTACCTTGCGTAATGGGTTAGCTGAGGTGCTGCAAGAAAAAGCCCTAGATAATGGAGAAGGGAGTATCGTTAGCTCTGTGAGCAAGCAAAGAGGCGTGCATCAATTTGCTGATGAGTATCCCTTCGAGATTTTGGTAGCAGAAGATAACAAAGTGAATCAGAAAGTTATTAGGCTGATGCTCAAAAAGCTGGGGTACGAGCCCGAAATTGTAAACAATGGCCTAGAGTGCTTAGAGGAGTTAAAAAATAAGAGCTATGGTTTAATTTTAATGGATATCCAAATGCCGGGCATGGATGGTTTTCAAGCGACATCTGAAATCCGAGTTATTGAGCGCAATGAAAAAGTTCAGCCTGCGGATCGCTTGCAAATTATTGCCTTAACAGCAAATGCTATGGAAGGAGATAGACATAAGTGTTTAGAGGCCGGCATGAATGCTTATATCCCTAAGCCTGTTAAAGCAGATGAATTATGCGAAGCCATAAAAATCTGCTCTGAGAATGTTATGAGGGCTGAGGGTAGTAGTCCACCTGAAAAGTCTATAGCCTCAAGAAATGTTAAGCCGGTTAAAGAAAAGGGTTAGTATTCTTTTCCACTTCCACGGAGGTGCTAGGACCATGTCCCGGGTAGACTACAGTTTTTGCCGGTAAGGTGAGAATTTTATTTTTGATATGGCCTATTAGTTCATCATGAGAGCAGCCTGGAAAATCTGTTCTGCCAATACTTCCTGCGAAGAGGACATCTCCTCCAAATAGAATATGTTGACTCGCTTCGTAGAAACAAATACTCCCAGGTGAGTGGCCTGGCGCATGAATGACTTTAAAGTTCCAAGGTGAAAGCGAAAGAGAATCATCATGACCCAAAGCATGGGTAACATCCACGGGATTTATAAGACCTGGAGGGAGGCCGAAGCCTGACATTATGTCTGGGTTTTTAAACATCACTAAATCAGCTTTGTGATAGTAAACAGGACATCCGAACTGATGGATGATTTTTGAAGCATCCCAAATATGATCATAGTGGCCATGGGTTAGGACTAGTCCTAAAAGTGTTTCAACATTGCTTTTAAGATACCCCCAAAAACCTTCTGGAGCGTCTATAGCTAGATGCCCTCCATTAGCCTTGACTAGATAAGCATTGGTGCTCGCAACACCACCTGTGTAAGTCTGGATTTCCATTTCTGCCATGTTTAGTTTGAACGACTGTAAGTGTGTTTTATTCTACTCGAGGGTTTATATTACTAACTAAACTGTTCTAAGGATAGAGATAAGTTGTGCAAGAATCTAACAAAAATTTGCAATTGCCCAAGGATGCTAATATTGCGGTAGTAGGCTCGGGTGCTGTTGGTTGCTTTTATGGAGCTAGACTGGCTAGGGTAGGAAATCGAGTTTCCTTCCTAATGCGAGCAGATGCTGAACATGTTCGCCAAAATGGCTTAAAAATAAACAGTTATGAGGGGAATTTTCTTTTATCAGATGCATCTGTATTTACTCAAACTCAAGATATGGGAGTTCAAGATCTTGTCATTGTTGCTTTAAAGGCAACAGACAATCATGTCTTACCTCAGTTGCTTAAACCATTGGTGGGAAGTCAGACTATCATCCTGACATTACAGAACGGCTTGGGTAATGAAGAATTCTTGACTCAGTTATTCCATGTGAAACACATTATGGGCGGAGTATGTTTTGTTTGTTTAAACCGGATTGCTCCCGGTGTTATCCAGCATTTTAAGCATGGACACATTGAGGTTGGAGAATTCAGTTCTGGGTCACTGCCTCGAACTGAAGCTATTGCAAAGTTGTTTGAAAATGCCGGTATCACATGTACTCTGAGCGACAACCTACAGGAAACACGTTGGCGAAAACTTGTGTGGAATATTCCATTTAATGGATTGTCTATATCTGAGGGTGGCTTAGATGTTTCTCAATTACTTGCAAATCCCCAAATGCTCAAAAAAGTAGAGGCTTTGATGGAAGAAATAATTACTACAGCCACAGCCTTGGGGATTGCTATCCCTCCATCTTTTATTAGGGATCAAATAAGTAAAACAAGAGTAATGGGCCCATATCGTCCATCTAGCTTGATTGATTATGAGCTTGGTCGAGCTGTCGAGGTCGAATCTATTTGGGGAGAACCTTTGAGAAGAGCGCAAGCTAAAGGACTGTTTATGCCTAGATTATCTAAGCTTTATCATTCATTAAAAGACCTGTTTAGGCATCATTTTTAAACTTTATTGAATTTGTGATTTTGATAGCATACTACGTTATAAGCTGTGATATCGTCTTAACAAATAAGAGGGTATATGAAGAGGCATACAACTCATATTTTATCATCAGGCGCTTTCCTCGTTTTAGGTTTGGTGTGTGGATTCATAATTCCATCGAAGAAAGTTAGTCATTTCTTTTTTGCTAATGGTAAAGAGAGTGGCCTGGTTTCTCCTGATTATTCTAGTGCTAAGCCCTCCGGAGAATCAGAAAATTCTAATCGGACCAAAATTAATAAGGGTATTTTTAGGGATGACCGCGTTTTGAGCGAATTCAAGGCTTCTCTTCGAATGAAGACGGATTTTCAGCGTTTACAGGGAGTCTACAGCTTGCTGGAAAATGTGGATCAAACTCAATTACCAATGCTTTTGGGGCAGATGGTAGGTATAGATTCAAGCAGCTCTGAGACAATAGAGCGTGCTATCATGGCAAAGTGGGTAGAATTAGACCCTAATGCCGCCCTTCAATATGTCATCAGTGCCGAGAGTCGAAACTCTGATGAGTGGACGAGTGCATTATTTCAGACATGGGTAGAGCTAGATGAGGTGTCTGCGTTAGCAGCTGTTACTGAAATAGGGGATAGGGGCAAAAGAAGGAGAGCTCAATCTGCTGTAATCGAGTTTATTGCCAAGTCAGATCATAGTAAGGCTATCGAAGTTGCTTCTCGATTTGTAAAAGAAGGGGCGAGCCAATGGTTGTATTTCAAGGCTATAGAATCTTGGTCTAAAACAGAGCCTATGATGGCTGCTGAACAAATTAAGCAACTAGCATTTGTAGAGCCTTGGGCCAAAAAGCAGATGCTTTCCAGGATAGCGGGACAATGGGCTGAAACAAATCGTCAGGCCGCTCTCAGTTGGGTGCAAGGGCAAGTCGGCGATCCATTTAAAGGGCGTATGCTTAGGACGATTATGGGAGATTGGGCTGAGACGTTACCTCAAAAGGCAGCGGCCTTTTTACTCGATATGGATAAAAGTCAAATGCGCTCTGAGATAACAGCTGAAGTGGTCGAAACGTGGGCAGAGAAAGATCCCAAAGATGCCGCGCAGTGGGTTATGGACAACACGCAGGCTAATGAGCTAATGGATAGCTTAGAAACGGTGGTAGAAGAATGGGTTCTTCAGGACTCGGAGAGTGCTACTGAATTTGCTTTAGGTTTAGAGCCTGGTCCTCTCAGGAATAATGCACTTAGTGAACTTCTCAAGAAGTGGCTAGATCATGATGTTGAGAAGGCCGTAGAATGGGTCAAGACGATTCCTTTAGAAGATGAGGCTATGAAAAGGATGCTGCAGTCATCTGTTTGGAAATGGGGTCGCAAAGATCCAAAATCAGCTGCCGCGTTTGCTGCTCAATTGCCAGACGGCAGGATGAAAAATGATTTTGCGAAAAACATTGTCGAAGGATGGGCTAGTTCCAACATACAGGAAGCCTTAACTTGGGCCGAATCACTTGGTGAATCTGGCAATGGGGCTGTCATCAAAGCGATTTCTTCTTGGACTGAACAGAACCCAGCAGAAGCGGCTAGGTATGTGGAGTCAATAACTGATGATAAACTGCAAAAGAGAGGAATTAGAGAGGTTATCAATCAATGGGGGGAGTATGATCCTGGGGGGGCCGCTAATTGGCTCATGCAATTTAAGGAAGATGAAAGGCTGTCGGGTGTTTCTTCTTTAGCTTACGAATGGCTCAGAAGTGATGTAAATAGTGCGATGGATTGGATTGATGCGATGCCTTATGGACCCTCTCGCGATGCCGGGGTCGAGAACATCATAGATCGTTTCTATGAAAGTGACCCTGAAGGTGCATTTGCTTGGGCAAAAAGTATAGCGAGTGACAAGAGCCGTTATTCTAAAATGGAACGTGTCGCTCGAAAATGGCTCGAACAGGACGAAGGAAAAGCGCGCGTCGAGATTGAAAACTCATCTCTTCCTGATGAAGTGAAAAGTAGGCTCTTGGGTAGTTGAGCTCGGCATGGCGTAAATGCCTAGCCTTCGCTGAAGCTTGCTTCCCAATAGACACATCAGTTAGTGGTGTCTTGAAAACGAGATAATTCAAATAATGCCTTTGTGTTTCCGTGCTTGTATGCTAGTATTTTCTCGTTAAGATTTAAAAATTATAAGGGAGTATAATTTATGGAAAAACTAGAGACAGCAAGGAAGCGGCTGGCCCTGGTAAGATGGGCTATTCTAGCTATTGGCGTGGGAACAACCTTAGTGGGATGGTTCACTTCCGGCCAAATGACTCCTATGATCATGTTGCCAACCACACTCGGCGTTTTGGGTTTTGTCACTCTGTACGTGCTTTGGGCAATTGTGCATATGCATTATACTTCGGTAAATCGCCAGGAAAAATTCGAAAAGCGTATGACACCAAGGCGCGTGATTTGGGAGAAAGAAGTATGTCACTTGATGCGAAATTAGGGGAGTATTTCTCGTAAAACTAGGCAAAGCCATAGATAGTCCCTTTATTCTGAAGTAAATAGCTGCGTGCTTGAGCAGAAGGAAGTTTTATTTTTTTCCTAAAGTTTAATTAATTCTGTCGATTCAAACTCTTAGTTCAGCTTGTAAGTAGAATAAACGAGTTGACTTTTTATATTAATAAGAATAAAAAGTAACTATGAATCGACGCCCTGATGGTCTTAATTTCTCTAGAGGCAATATTACTCTCATAGCATTGCTATTTGTTGTCTTTGCCTTATGGGATGTTCCGGCTTTTGCTCAGGAGAGCAGCGCTGTTCCTCCCCCCAATCCTCCAAGACCACTTCCCAGCCCTGATGTAACAAGTGCGGACCCTAATGTGGTAACCGTTCCTGAGCCTGCAACAGGGAGAATTAGGCCTAAGGCCCCTTACCCGGGTCCTCAATATGTCGTAACATCCCTAGATCTTAATAGGAGTCATAAAGGTGGTACTTATGTGGGTGTCTTTGGAGGGATGAGCTTATTGCAGGATGAGTTTTTCGAGGAAGATGGTATTAATTTGGCTGCAACTGGCAGATTAGGATGGAGTGGTGATGGAGTCACTCCCATGGCAGGAATAAAAGTGGGATACTTATGGCCTTTTGATACGGAGCCGATTGATCAGTTTGATGCTGAATTAGGTAAGCCATCTATCCGCCTCTCGGGGGCACTAGAATTCGAGGCTTATTATTTAAATAATGAAATCGAAGCAACTTTCCCTGCTCCTATTTCGGGGGCTGATACATTCATTCTGGATAGCGCAGTGTTTGCTGTGAATGCCTTTTTAGTGGGACAAGTTAAGAACTGGAGATTTTACGTTGGGCCTGGTATAGGAGTGGCTTGGATTAACATAAGTGATTATGATTTTGGTCCTGATTCTGTTGCAGGGTTAGAGGATGAAGATGATCAGGTGGCTTTGGCATTTCAAGCCATTGCTGGTGCGGAATATCTATTTGACCGTGGGGATTGGGCATTATTTTCCGAAGCTCGCTATCTGGGCCTTTCGGAAGCCGATTTTTTTAGCGGTGCTGCCGCGATTGAAATTGAGCAGCTAGATCAAATTCTCTTGAATGTTGGGGTTAAGAAATACTTCTAGTCTTCTAGGAGTCTAATTTCTGCCAAATAGGTTCTAATTGATCCTAGAAGGCTGCGAGGCTCAATCCTTAAATCAGACTTTCTTAGTCGTCCTTATTTAGTTAACATTCCTTTGAATGTTTACCGGGCTCAGAGGGTATCTTCGGCTATTATTTTTATCTGTTGCAGTATGTTTGTTGGCTAATTGTGGAGGCAGCCAAAAGGCAAATAAGATTAACTCTCCTAAAGGTTTCTTAAGTAGTTTTGATGCTGAGCGGGCTGAGCGCTTATCTCCAGAAGGATGTGCGGAATGCCACGAGGACTCAGTTCATGCTTGGCAGGTTTCTCACCATGCCAAAGCCAACAGGCTGATCGGGACAGATGATGTAGACAAGCTAGCATTTAGATCTGAAACGATTATTTCAGGTAAGGCGAGTTTTGAGCTAAATTCTGGTTTCAGTATGTTAGAAAATCGTGAGGATGGGTCTATTCACAAGCATAAGCCTGTTGGTGTAATTGGCTATACGCCTCTTATACAGTACTTGCTTCCCTTTGAAGGTGGAAGATTTCAAACCCTTTCAACTGCCTATGATCCTTCGAGGGATGAGTGGTTCTATGTATTTGGTGAGGGAGATGATAGGCGTTTACCGGGTGATTGGGGGCATTGGACTGGACAGGGGAATAATTGGAATGCTAACTGCGCAACATGCCATATGTCTGACTACCATAAGAACTACGACTTAGGAACCGAAAGCTATTACAGTGAGTGGTTATTTCAAAGCATTAGTTGTATCGAATGTCACCAGGGAATGGATCAGCATGTAAGGCTTGCTAGAGAGAATAAGCCACACGAAGTAGCTTACAACGATCCTGGACTAAGCATGGAAAATTGTGCTTCGTGTCATTCACGAAGGCAAGAGCTGACTAAGGATCAGTTTAAGTCTGGTGAGCGTTACCACGACCATTTTCACTTGGCTCTACCGAATTTGCCAGGGGTGTATCATGGTGATGGACAAGTAGCTAATGAGAATTTTGTTTACGGATCTCTAATGATGAGCCGCATGGGACATAAGGGGGTCAATTGTGCTGATTGTCACAAGCCACATACTAGCAAATTAATTCTGCCTATTGAAGATAACCAGCTTTGTATGCATTGTCATGGTTCAGGCAATAAAGGTGCTACTCTTATTACACCAGAGGAACATACTTTCCATAAGGCGGGATCTTCTGGCAGTCAGTGTGTGGAGTGCCACATGCCGAGCACTCCTTTTATGCAAAGGGATTTTAGGCGTGATCATGGTTTTACCTCTCCAGATCCACTGTTAACGAAGGAATTTGGTATTCCCAATTCTTGCAATCGCTGTCATCAAGACAAGGATGTCGACTGGTCTCTTAAGTGGACGGAAAAATGGTACGGAGAGAAAATGAAGAGACGTAGCCGTAGGCGTGCTCGTGCAGTAGAGCAGTACCACCGTGGGATTCAAGATGTTGGAGATGAGCTTCTCGCCTTAGCTCTGGATGAAGAAATCGATGCATGGCGCGCTGCCTTGGTTGCAATGTTAGGCCCTTGGGTTAGAGAATTTAAAATCAGGCAGTTCTTGAGGGAAAAGCTAAAGGATAGCAGCTACCTGGTTCGCAGCCATGCCATTCGAGCATTAAATGGAGTAGAGCTAGCTATCCCATGGATCGAACCACTTCTTAAGGATGAAACAAGATCTGTTAGGTTAGATGCGGCAAGGTTCTTATTGCATTACAACAAGCTATCACCTCGGGCACGAACTGAGCTCTTAGAGTACATGGAAATGAATGCAGATCAACCAGCAACAAGCCTAGCGCATGGAGAGTGGTCCATCATAGAGGGCAAGCCGGAGGAGGCTCTTAGGCATATTACTAGAGCAACGCGATTAGATGCTCGAGGGGTGGATACATATTTAGATGCTGCTGTCTTAGTTAGTAGAATAAGCAAAACAGATCAAGCATTGGAATTTGTTAATTCAGCCTTAAAGAATCAGCCCGGCAACGCTCAAGCGTATTATTCACGTGCTTTATTATTAGCGGAGTTAGGAGACTTATCGGGAGCAGCCATGTCTTTCCAAGACGCAGTGAAAAATCGTCCAGATTTTGGAAGAGCCTGGTATAATCTATCTCTTGCATTAAATCAATTACAACGCCGAAAAGAAGCCCAAAAGGCCATTGTAAAAGCTTTGGAAATAGAGCCAGAAAACTCTGAATATCAACAAGCGGCCCGTGCTTTAGGTTTCAGCGACCCCTAACGGTATATCAAGTATCTCATCCCTTTCTTAGGCTAGATAAACGAGTAGACCTCCAAAAGCAAAACAAATACAAGCCAGCACAATGGCTAATATGAACCAAACGGTGTTTAGTTCCTTGACCTGCGGGGTGGCTTCGCCCTGCTGATAGTATCTGTTAGGAAAAACAGCATGAGGAAGTGCAGACCCTCCTCTCATCCCTGGAAGATGACCTGTTGTTCTACCAAGAGAACCTGTTCTTCTTGCCGGCATAGGGCCAGAGATATAGCCAGTTAACTGTGCTGTTTGGTAGTGTCTAGCCCTAGTAGGAGAGGAAGATAGTGCAGGTTTGGCCTTTAAGGGGCTATTTATGGCAGACGGTGCAGGGGTTGGTTGTTGGGTGAGGGTCTGAGGAGGTACATAAGCCTGAGGAGGTGGAGAAGGCTGAGGAGGTGGAGAAGGCTGAGGAGGTATGGCAGTTAACACTTGATCGCTGGTGAGCGATCTAGCCTTATTACTATAAAGACGCACGGTATCCGGCGCCGTTTTAATTTCCCCTAAGGTAAAAGCTAAGGAGCTACTGCCAATTGTGATGATATCTCCCTCTTTAAGTGGACTAGGAGTGCCAATACGATTCCCGTTGATTACGGTCCCAGATTTAGACCGCAGGTCCTCAATATAATAGTGATTACCCTCATAAAAGATCCTGGCATGCACGGGACAGAGATTTTCATCATCTAAGCATACCTGACAGCCAGACATGCGGCCAATGAATACATCCTGTGAAGTGATTTCGGTTGATTCAATCCCTGTTTGACTAGACGAATCTTCCGGCAATTTAGTTAATACTGCCATGATTTTTTGAATACAATGTGTAGCGATTTCCTTATCACATACTAATGGACGTCTTGCTTTCTTTAGTTAATCATCTTAACTACAAGATTCGGACAAAACCCCCAGGAATTGAGGAAATTTCATCTATAAATTTGACTTATATAAATGCGAAAGTGTTTGTGGCAAAGCAATTTCATTGTTCATGTCAATATATTAAATTTTCTAATATATTGACATCCTTGGAAAGGATTTCTTGCCCTAAGTTGGGCTTTGAACTAACTTCTTCACTTTCTGTTGAAGGAAAATTAGTTATTTCTTGTGTATCTTTATTTCGAATAAAGATCCTGCGGAACGGAAGATGCTTGCTTATAAGTGATTTTGTCCGAAGTTCAAGGGGTGACTCAGTAAATTGGTTTCTAACGAAGAAATACGAATGGTGAAGAAAACAGCAGATTTAGAGTATGGCTCAAGTAGGGTTAATCAGTCCTTAAGCCCCGAACAAAAAATAGGGTTATTGCGAGACATGATACGTATCCGTCGCTTTGAGGAGCGCTCGCTCAAGGCTTACAGCAGGGGCAACATAGCAGGGTTTCTGCATCTGTATAATGGACAGGAGGCGGTGGCAATTGGAGCGATATCCGTTTGTGGCGAAAACGATCACTTGATTACGGCTTATCGAGACCATGGTCACGCTTTAGGGGTGGGCATGTCCATGAATGAATGTATGGCTGAACTGTATGGGAAGGCAACGGGTTGCTCTAAAGGCAAGGGAGGTTCGATGCATTTTTTTGCGCCGGATAAGAACTACTGGGGGGGGCATGGCATCGTCGGAGGCCAGACTCCACTGGGAGCGGGTATAGCGTTTGGATTAAAGTACAGGGGTATTACAGGTTCTTGTTTGTGTTTTTTGGGAGATGGTGCAGTTAATCAAGGTGCTTTTCATGAATCTCTCAATCTTGCCTCTTTATGGGACCTCCCGGTCATTTATGTGATTGAAAATAACGGTTACTCTATGGGAACGAGTCAATCCCGCTCATCCCGTTATACAGAATGTTTAGCCAAGAGGGCGGAAGGTTATGATATGGCATGGGATCAGTGTTTTGGACATGATATTTACGAAGTAAGAGATCATATCCAAAAAGCAATTGACCGAGCACACGGGGAATCTCGTCCAACCCTTATCGAGATAGACACTTACCGGTATGAAGGGCACTCCGTAGCTGATGCCAATAAAAAAATCTATCGCGCGCCCGAAGAAATCGAAGCATACAAAAAAACGAAAGACCCGATAAATGTATTTTATTCCAAGTTGATTGAGGAAGAGATAATTAATGAAAAACAGTTTAAGGAGATCAGTCAATCTGCTAGCGAAGAAGCTAACAAAGCAGCAGAATTTGCAGAGCGGAGTCCATACCCTGAGCCAAGCTCTATTCTTGAGGATGTCTACTGGGAGACAGATAACCCTGAGCAACGCAGCTCCAAAGGACGTATCTTCTTTAATGATGAATTTTAAATCCTTTTCAAAGTAATAAATTATGCGAAGCCTTGAATACAGAGATGCATTGAGAGAAGGTCTCTCTCAGGAGATAGAGCGCGACGAAAATGTTGTGATTATTGGTGAAGAGGTCGCCCAATATAATGGAGCTTACAAAGTCACAAAAGGTATGTGGGAAAAATATGGGGATAAACGCCTGATGGATGCCCCAATCAGCGAAGCTGGCTTTATTGGAATGGGTATAGGTGCTTCTATGATGGGTGTGAGACCTGTCATGGAGTTGATGTTTTATAGCTTTGCCTATGTGGCATGGGACCAATTAATTAATAATGCCGCTACCGTTCGCTATATGTCAGGCGGAAAGATTAATTGCCCAATCGTTGTGCGTGGGCCTGCTAATGGCGGAACGGGAGTAGGAGCCACCCATTCTCACACCCCTGAGAACGCTATTGCAAATATGCCCGGAACAAAGGTGGTATGCCCTGCCACCGCATATGATGCGAAAGGGCTTATCAAAGCTTCTATCAGAGACAATGATCCAGTTTATTTTATGGAGAACACGATGCTCTATGGGGAAACTTGGGAAGTGCCAGAAGATGATTATGTAGTTCCTATTGGTGTTGCTGATGTAAAGCGCGAAGGCTCAGACATCAGTATTATAACTCATGGGCGCTGTGTGGTGATGGCATTGAAAGCGGCAGAAGTTTTAGAAGCAGAACATGATGTAAGTGCTGAAGTAATCGATCTCCGTTCTATTCGTCCACTTGATGAAGAAACGATTATCGAATCAGTGATGAAGACAAATCGAGCGTTACTTGTAGAAGAAAATAGACCATTTTGTGGGGTGGATGCTCAGATTTCGCATCTGATTCAAGAGAAGGCGTTTGATTATCTAGATGCGCCAGTCAAGAGGCTTTCCGCTATCGATGCACCCGCAATCTACTCTCCTCCACTTGAGAAATATCAGATACCTAATGTTGATCGCATTATAAAAGCTGCTTTAACTATTGGTTAAGCACGCTACATTTTTCTCGGATAATAAAAACTGGAGTTTTATATGGCTGAATTAATAGAAATGCCCAAGTTAAGTGATACGATGACTGAGGGAACACTAGTCAAATGGCTGGTGAAAGAAGGAGATGCGATTGAAATAGGTGATGAGATTGCAGAAATCGAGACAGACAAAGCGACCATGCCTGTGGAAGCTTTTGATGCAGGGGTTGTTCTAAAGATTGTTGCACAAGAGGGGGCAACAGCTCCTGTAAAATCCGTGATCGCGGTAGTTGGAGAAGAAGGGGAAAAGGTTGATGAAAAAATTATTTCAGATGCGCAGGCTAGTAAGACTGTAAAGTCCGTTGCACAAGATGAGCCGGCTACTCCCACTAAAAACCAAGAAGTAGAGACACCAGTGGCTAGCGAGGCTCTAGTTGTTCCCACTCATTCTAAAAGTTCATTCGATACGCGTGTTAAGGCTTCTCCCCTAGCCCGTAAAATTGCTGAAGAGCAAGGTATTGCATTAGAGAAGGTTTCTGGGAGTGGTCCCAGAGGCCGGATTGTCAAAAATGATGTATTAAATATGGCTCAATTAAATGGCGGAGGGACAAACTGGGGAGTATTTCCTAGCGGTCCTATTGCTAAAGATGAAAATATTCCTTTGACCAATATGCGCAAAACGATTGCCAAGCGCCTAGTCGAGAGCAAGCAGCAATCGCCACACTTCTATGTGGAAATGGAAGTTGATTGTGATGCAATGGTCGTTTTACGCAAACAGCTCAATGCTAGATTCGAAAAACTCGCTGAGCCTTTTAAATTAAGTTTTAATGACTTTGTTATGAAGGCTGCAGCTAATGCTGCTCATCAATCACCTGCTATCAATGCTTCATGGGCTGGTGATACTATCAAGCAACACGGGTCTGTTCACCTTGCATTCGGCGTGGCGATCGATTCTGGGTTGATCACACCAGTTATTAAAGATGCCCAGAGCAAGAGCTTAAAAGAGATTAGCCAGGAGGCTAAGGTCCTTATAGTTAAAGCGAAGCAAGGAAAATTGACACCCGAAGAATACACAACGGGAACAATTACCATTTCAAATTTAGGCATGTTCGGCGTAGACCGTTTCTCAGCTATTGTGAATCCACCACAGGCCGCTATCCTAGCTGTTGGTAATATAGTTAAAAAGCCTGTGCTTGACTCTCAAGATCAGATTGTAGTGGGACATCGTATGAGTATCACCGTATCTGCTGATCACCGGGTGGTGGATGGTGCGGTTGCTGCAATATATCTGGCAGAATTGAAAGCTCTATTAGAAACCCCCTCGCTATTGTTACTTTGAAGATTGAAAAAGAGAGTTAGATTAAACAGATGGAATATGATTTGATAGTAGTTGGTGGAGGACCAGCTGGATACGTTGGAGCAATTCGTGCCGCTCAGTTAGGAAAGAAAGTGGCTTGTGTAGATAAAGAGCGAGCTGGGGGAACTTGTTTGAACTGGGGTTGTATTCCAACTAAAGCTCTACTCAAGAGTGCTGAGATGTATGAACACATGAACCATGCTGCTGATTTTGGCTTAGAGGCTAAGGGGATTGGCTATGATTTTGAAAAGGTTGTGACACGTAGTCGTGGCGTTTCTGACAAAATGGCCAAAGGCATCGAGTTTCTCTTTAAAACAAAGAAAGTCGATTATCACGTGGGCATGGGGAAAGTTCACAAAGATAAGAGTGTCACAGTAACTAAGTCAGATGGTAAACAAGAAACGCTCAGAGCTAAGCACATACTTTTGGCAACCGGCTGCGTGCCTCGTTTGCTTCCCGGTTTAAAAGTTGATGGGAATAGGATACTCAGTAGCCGTGAAGCACTTGAGTTAAAGACTCAGCCAAAGTCCATTGTTATTATCGGGGCCGGGGCTATTGGGGTGGAGTTTGCCTATTTCTACAATGCTTTTGGCACCAAAGTTACTTTAGTGGAAATGTTACCCAATATCCTACCCGTTGAGGATATTGAGATTTCGCAGACGCTTGCGAAGTCTCTTAAGAAAAGCGGTATTGAAGTTTTAACCGAAACCAAAACCGACAAAGTTGAAGTGGGTCCTAAAAGTGTGACGGTTACTCTATCGGGCAAGGGGGCACAGGTTCTCGAGGCTGAAAGTTTACTGTGTGCCATTGGTGTTCAATCGAATTTGGAAGGGCTTCTTGCAGAAGGCGTTACCCCAAAGCTAGATCGAGGATACTTAGTTACAGATGAGCGTTATCAAACGAGTCTGCCCGGAATTTATGCTGCTGGAGATATTATCGGCCCCCCCTGGTTAGCTCACGTAGCTTCTCATGAAGCGATTGAAGCGGTGGAAGGGCTGTTTGTGGAAGACAAAAAACCGCATAAAGTAACGCTCTATCCTGGTTGCACATATTGCCAGCCACAAGTTGCCAGCATTGGCTTAACTGAGGCTAAAGCCAAAGAGAATAAACTAGATTACAAAGTAGGTAAATTTACCTATCGAGCTAGCGGTAAAGCCGTTGCCGCAGGGGACCCTGAAGGTTTTGTAAAGCTGATAATTGCTGAACCTCATGGTGAAATTCTTGGAGCACACATCATCGGTGCCGATGCTACAGAGCTTATTGCTGAGATAGGCTTGGCAATATCACTTGAAGCAACTACAGATGAAATTATTTCCACTGTGCATGCTCATCCAACACTCAGTGAAATGATAGCGGAGGCTACGTTGGCTGGGGAGGGGAGAGCTATACATAGTTGATAACCCGCAATCAAACCATGGAATATCCAATCGACAAAAAACCCCCTTGGCTTCGAGCTAAAATTCCTGGAGGTGAGGGCTATGCTTCGGTTAAGCAATTAGTCGATGGAAATAATCTGCACACAGTTTGCGAGAGTGCTCGCTGCCCTAATCAAGGAGAATGTTGGAGTCGCAAAACAGCGACCCTAATGATTTTAGGAAATACCTGCACGAGAGCTTGTAGTTTTTGTGCGATAGATACTGGTAGACCTACAGAGACAGATTGGGCAGAGCCGGCTAGAGTAGCAGAAGCAGTGAAAAAGATGGGGTTGCGCTATGCTGTTTTGACGTCGGTAGCACGTGATGATTTAGAAGATGAGGGCTCTACTATTTGGGCCAATACAATTCGTGCGGTACGACACTTAAATCCGAGTACGAAGATAGAGGTGCTTATTCCCGATTTTAAAGATAAGGAGTGGTGCTTGAATAACGTTCTTAAGGCAATGCCTGATATTTTGAACCATAATATTGAGACCATAGAGCGCTTGCAGAAAAAAGTTCGTTCGGTGGCTAGATACGAATGGAGTTTAAGATTACTAGCTCGTGCAAAAAGACGAGGCTTTACTACCAAGACCGGAATGATGCTCGGTGTGGGTGAGACAAAGAAAGAGATTGAGCAGACCTTGCAAGATCTAGCAGCAGTTAAGGTAGATATTCTAACATTAGGGCAATATCTGCGCCCTACAGAGAAACATTTGCCAATTCATCGATGGGTAACACCTGAAGAGTTTGCGTTCTGGAAACAACGAGGATTAGATTTAGGCTTTGGTGTGGTAGAGAGTGGCCCGCTTGTTCGTAGTTCTTATCATGCTGACGAACAAGGTGAGAAATATGCTCGTCCGGAGGCGGTAGCCGCCTGACCGCTTCATAGATAAGATGAAGTTATACTTATTGAACGTGGGTGTTTACATCAGCGCTTTATTGTTATTATTTTCGTCTTGTTCAGAAGCAGAACCACGATACTTCATTAAGAAAACGAGTGACTTTCAAATAACTGGGAATGGCTCAGCTAAGGCATGGGAAAGAGCCGAGTGGATGGTTATTCCGCAAAGGCGTATATTTGGGGATCCATATGAATTAAAAGTGAAGTCCTTATATTCCAAGAAGGGACTTTATTTTTTATATTATTCGCAAGACAAGAAACTGACAGCTACTTTGACAGAAGATAATTCACACTTATGGAAAGAGGATGTCATAGAGCTTTTTATTTGGCCTGATGAGAGAGACTCTATCTATTTCGAATATGAACTGTCCCCACTTAATGTTGAGTTGCCTATCTTGGTGCCAAATCTTGGAGGTAAATATAAGGGTTGGCTACCATGGGATTATGATGGAGAGAAAAAAATTATTCGTCGAACAAGTGCAGTTGGAGGTATAGTTGAATCCATGGGAAAAGTAGATGCTTGGATAGCTGAATTTTTTATTCCTTATCAACTCCTAGAGCCTTTGCGAAATGTTCCACCAAAGAGTGGCTCAAAGTGGCGTATGAATTTTTATCGCTTTGATTATGACTCAGGTAAGGGTTCTACCTGGGAATGGGCTCCGGTAAACCACAACTTTCATGATTATAAAAACTTTGGCTTTATTCTATTCGAATAACCTCAAATATTTTTATTATAATTCCTCCAACCTGCGTAACCTATTCTCTATTTTAGCTGCTTCACTAGTCCGACCAAGTCTGTTGAGCAATAGGTAATAATTTTTAAGATATTTTACTTTTTTGGGGGCACGATTGATAAGATATTCATAGTCGGATATGGCTCCTTCATAATCATTTGTTTGGAATTTAAGTTTTGCTCGAAGATGAATCAAGCGAATAGAATCTGGGTAATGCCCTAGTGCCGTGTTAATCCAATGAGAAGCTTTAGGGAACTGTTTCGTATTGAGAAGGTGTTCTGAAATTCTGAAAAGCGCATTGGGCTCTTTTGGGTCATATTCGATTAGTTTTCTAAATTTTTGATAAGCATCATTAAATTTCCTTTGAGCGACTAGGTACTCTCCGTTTTTGTTAATAATTTTTACTAGCACATTTAGGACTATCTTATTGTTGGATACAAGTGCAACAGCCTGCAAGATCTGTTCCTCGGCGGAATCCCTTTGACCATTTTTATCCATTACTTGGGCTTGCAAGGACATTTTGATTGCTTCTCTATTGGTTGCTATTTTTGCAAGACTAGAGGAGGCTAATGAGGTTTCTAAGGAAGTCGGTATATCAGAAAAGTAGGTAAGTAGGATATCTTCGAGGCAATCGTGGTAGTCTGAATAAAAAACATTTCTTGGTGCGTGGAATTCGACAATGGGATGAGAATCCGTATTAAGGGGACCAGGATCTGTAAAATCTTCGTGTTTTGTTAAGTCAGTGATTAGCATGCCTATTATGTCCTCAGTAGAATCTATAGAAATTGTTTGTAATGAATGACGAACCTTTGGCAATGAGAGCTTTCCTTCTAAACTAGTAGTGTTAAGAGTGATATCACCTTTATACCCAAGCAAGATGGTGTCAGTTCCTGTATAGAAAAGAAGACTATTGGGAAATGCACGAGCAAATGAGCGCATGATAAGCATAAACTCGTTCTTTGAACTATCATAAAGAGGTAAAAACTGAGCGGCCAGGCCGTTGGGGTTTAGTCTGCTGCTCATCAATTCAAAGTGCTCGTATGTAAAAAGTGGTCCGGAACCTGACACAACTGGCTCAATGGGATCAGATATGATGGTGTCATAGAGTTGGTCTGTTACAAAGAGGTAATTGCGCGCATCATCGACGTGCATGTCAAAGCGTGAGTCATTCAGAATATTTTCATTCCATGGAGTAAAGAATTTAGCAACTTCAGTAGTTGCTTCTTCTATTTCAACTACTTTTATGGATTCAACGGGATAACAGGCAATCGCTCCTGTGGTGATTCCTGTCCCCAATCCTATGTTTAAATTTTTTAAGGGGCTATCATGTAATAGCATGGGTATATGAGCGATCATTAGTTGTAGGGCCATACTTGAGCTAGTAGTATCAGCCTCGATTTTCCCATCACATATGTATGTCATGACTTGGTTGTGATCTTTTGTGACAGCAACGGTTGAATGGAACCCTTCATGAAGGTAGAGAGTTTCTAATTTACTGAGTCTATCTTTTAAGTAAACCTGACGGCCAACTATGGATGTGGAGGCTCGATAATAGGGTGAGAACCAGAGTGAATGCTTCTCCCAGCGGGGTGTCACAGTAAAAAATATGCAGGTTACCAGTGAAATAACAGCTATGAATTTTGCGTAATGCCAATCATTAGGTAGCAATTTATAGGCAAGTAAACAGCTAAAAAGCAGGATACCAAGAGCGCAGCCTAATAATGATTTTTCTAGTCCGAAGATCGGCAGAAAAATTAAACCGGTTACTAGAGCTCCAAATGCTCCTGCCGTAGTATTGATTGCATAGAGCGAACCAATACTAGAGCTACTATGATGTGTTTGAGACCTCATTTCTTGAGTTAAGAAGGTGAAAAGAGCTCCAAAAAAGAATGTTGGAACAAATAGTATAAATACAGCAGTAAAAAAATTCATGAGAAGAAATGTGTTCCAGGTTAGCTCTAATTCGGCAATGGTATGAATATAAATGGAAGGAATTTTGACGAAGCAAGATGTGCTAAATAATGTATAAATACCTATTAGTGCAAAAAGTAACGGAACGAATAGGATAGATAGATTTTTTTTATTAGTGATATAATTCATTGCCATAGAGCCTATGACAATGCCAATTAAGAAAACACTGAGCATTGATGAAAAAGAATATACTGCGCTTCCATTAATCATTGTTAATCCACGGAACCATAGAATCTCCAGTCCAAGTGCGGTAAAGCCTGCGTAAGCGGCAGAAGCAATTAGCCAAATTTTTGTTTTGCCACTTTTGATGTCTTTCTTAAGGGATGCCTTAGAATTGTTTTCGAATCTAGGGTGAGCTTTAAAATCTTTCCAAAGAATAAAAGATACAGTGGCAACAAGAAAATTTATAGTTACAGCAAGAGAGTTTGTAAGGATAAGTCCAAATGAAGGTATAAGGAAAAAGCCACAGACGAGAACTCCAAATACTGCTCCTAAGGTGTTTGCACCATATAAGAATCCTAGTTGTTTTCTAAACCTTCCTTTATCTGGGACTAAGCCTTCACAAATTAGAGGAAGAGTAGCACCCATTAGCAGTGTGGGAATAAGAAGAATTCCGAGCACTGTGAATACTCGAAAAGAAATTAATAAGGGTATCCAATCTGGTATAGTAAGATAAATAAATCGATATAGATTGCGGACCATTGGAAAGCAAAATGGGATGGCTATCCCGAAGATGCCAATGAATACCTCAATAAGAAAAAACAATTGCAAAGGCTTATGGGCCCGTGTCGCTACTTTTCCTGCAATATAGGATCCTCCCGCATGGCCTATCATAAACGCGGCAAGAACAATACTAGTGGCGTAGACTGTGTTGCCGACAATGAGTCCTAATTGTCTTTGCCAAATAATTTCATAGCTGATTGCTGCAAATCCTGAGCAAAATAGTAATAAACGAGCTAAGTAAGGGTGTAAATCGAAGTTTGTGTAGACGGTGCTATCTTCTTGAGTATTTTGGCGTGATGAAGGCATCTGGCACACGACCTTAGCCCAAGGGGCCAGCGTCTTTTTCCTTACGTTGGATTATTTTGCTTTATGCATGATAAGGTTCACCAAGAATGCCAGACATTGTTGTGAAATTGAAGCTTCGTTCAAGCAGTCTATCAAGCACATCTGGAGTAGCATCGGCAGTTTGTTTGTGTAAGTCGTGGAGCAAAACAATGGATCCGGGCGTCGTGTTTTTATAGATATGACTGACAATTCTAGAGGCGCCAGGACGTGCCCAATCCCTAGGGTCAACAGACCAATAAGCAATACCTAAGCCTTCTCCCATGGGGATTTCGCCTTGTTTTTTATGAAAAGCTCCATAAGGAGGTCGAAACCAGGTAGGCACTTTACCAGTCACTTGCTCAATGACCTCCTGAGTTTTGTGAATTTCATACTCTACTCGGCTGCTACTAAGTTTCTTTAGGTTTGGATGGGTGTAGGTATGGTTGGCAACTTCGTGTCCTGCTGCAGCAACCTCATTAGCTAGGGATTTATAGGCCTTAACTTTATTGCCTATCATAAAAAAAGTGGCTCTAAGTTTACGTTTTTCTAAATCATTGAGAATAGAGTTGGTAATGCTTGGTGTTGGTCCATCATCGTACGTTAATGCTATGCGGTGGCCAAAACCGGGAGCTGTGGAAACAAAATGGGGTTTCCTCTCTTTTACAGCTTCAGCAGGCAATTCCTGCGGTTGCTCTTCACTTTTCTGGATCCCAGCAGGGTGTTCTTTGAGTTCAGGCTCTAAATATTGAGCAGTTGGGATGTCTTCGCCTAGCAGATTGGATGAGGAAAAGCAACCTGCACTTGTCCCAAAACTAATCATCTTGATAAAATCCGCTCGCTTCATCTTATTTATAGTTATTAAATCGCTTCTCCTTACAAAGATAATGCCTTTTATATCGGTAGCTGAATAAAGAGTTAAATCAAGTATTCCTTATAAAATCAAGCTAGGCAGCATGCTTTCTGAGTAAAAGCAGAAAGTTTTGCCATGTAGTTCGCACTATTTAATGAGACAAGGAAGTTCCTTTCCCATCCTACCAGATGGTTTCGGCAGATTACTTAAATAACCTGTTTTGCTAAGAAATTTCTTTAGGAGATTTTTTCCCAGGAAAAAAGCGGTTTCGGCATTTTGTTCCTGACAAGTGCATAGCTCCATTTTGGCGTGAAAAATTAAAAAAATTTAAGTCGTTGATTAAGAGTAAGATATAACTCCGGCGAAATGGGCTGGCATATCCGTTGCTTTTAAATAACGGCATATGGCAAGCATGGTTAACAGCATCGTAGATGATAAATCTATTAGAGTCATAGAAATGGCACTCGATGCTAGGATGGCTCGGCAACAAGCAATTGCTAGCAATATTGCGAATGTAAACACGCCCGGATTCAAAAGGGTGGATTTGACAGATAGCTTCAAAGTGCAATTTCAAAAGGCGATCGCTGATGTTCAAGCAGGCAAAGAGCTAAAAACGCGACCCATTCCTGAAGTCGGAGAAGCAACAGTACATGGGCCTACCCGTAAAGACGGTAATAACGTGAATATGGAGCAAGAAGTTGTGGAGTTATCGAAAAACCGTTTGGAATATGAGTTTGCTGCTCAGGTCATGAAAGCGAGGTTTGACGGGTTAAAGCGAGCAATTGGTGGCACAGGAGGAACTTAATTATGGATTCTAATATATTACCAGCAGCAGATGTAAGCTCAAGTGCACTGAACGTCGAGAGAGCGAGGTTGGATGTTATTGCTTCTAACATTGCCAATGCTCAAACGACAAATGATGTCAATGGAGGGCCTTATAGAAGAAAGCATATATTATTTGAGTCAGTCCTCATGGATGCAAAAGATGGCATAAAATCCGGTAAGGAAATAGGTGTAAGAGTAGCTGGTGTAGTAGAAGATAAAAGCCCGCTAACAACGATTTATAACCCGAGCCACCCGCATGCTGATGAAAAAGGCATGGTAGCTATGCCCAATGTCAACATCATTGAGGAGATGGTGGATTTGATGACTGCAACTAGGGCTTACGAAGCGAACACAAAAGTAGTACAAGGTTCAAAAAAGATGGTGGAAAGCGCTATGAGGATTGGTCAGTAGGCTAGTTGAGGTTGGATAATTGAGAGAAAAAGTATGAATGATATAAACTCGTTCTTTCCGATAGAAGGTTCTCAAGGGGTAGGCGCTAGCCGTTTATCTCCATCTCGGCAATTTCCCATTGAGTCCTCTGGAAATCCTTCTATTAAAGCTTTTGAATTACCTAAACCGATTGAAAAAGCACATTCGTTAGATTCAGCACGAGGAGTTTCAAACGAGCCTGAAACATGGGGTCATATGGTCCAACAAATGGTTAAGGATGTGAATCAAGCACAGAAGAATGCTGGCTATAAAATCAGAGATGTTTTGAGTGGAGGCTCAACAACGGTGCATGAGGCGATGATTGCTTCACAGAAATCCGGAGTCGCTTTTCGAGTATTAGCAGAAGTTAGAAATAAAGCTCTAGAGACTTATAAGGAAATTATAAAGATTCAAGTTTGAATTATAGGGCAAAACAAGGGGAAGAATCATGGCAGGTATATTGGAAAGTCTATCGCAAATGTGGTCGGGTCTATCTGGGCCTAGGAAATTATCTCTAATTGCTACAACGGTTTGTAGCATTGCATTATTGATTTCAATTATCGTTTTTTCTAGCAAGCCTAAGTTGAGTCTTTTGTATGCCCGTTTGGCCCCCGCAGAAGCAGGTAAAGTCGTAGATTATTTGCAAAGCAGGGGTATACCCTTTGAACTAAAAGATAATGGAACAACTATTATGGTTCCAGCAACCAAAGTTTATGAGACGCGTCTAGATTTAGCTCAAGAAGGTGTTCCTCGTACTGGTGATACCGCTGGTGGTGTTGGGTTTGAAATATTTGATGAACCAAAATTTGGTATGTCTGATTTCATGCAGAAAGCAAACTATCACCGGGCTTTGCAAGGGGAGTTGGCTAGGACGATCTCGCAGTTGGAAGAGGTCGAACAAGCAAGAGTCATGATAGTTGTTCCTGAGCAAAGACTGTTTTCAAAGAATAAGCAAAGTTCAAAGGCTTCTGTTTTTTTGAAACTTATGCCTGGCACGTTTCTTGAAACAAGACAAATTCAAGCAATTCGTTTTTTAGTCGCCAATGGAGTTGAGGGCTTAGAGCCATCGAGAGTTACAATTGTTGATAGTTCCGGTAATGGGTTAGCCCTAGATCAACAAGGAGAAACCATCACCAATTTGACGCAATCTCAAATCGTTGCCAGGGGCCGGGTAGAAGATCATCTGCGTGAAAAAGCTCAGAGCATGTTAGATTTGGTACTGGGTCCAGGACAGTCTGTAGTCAGAATTAGCGCGGAGCTAGATTTTGATTCAATAGAGCAGACCTCTGAGAAATATGATCCAGATGGCGCTGTAATCCGAAGCCAAACACTAGATACTGAAAATGCAACTTCTGAAACAACAAGCTCGGGAGCAGCTGCTGGAATAGAAAGTAATCAGGCGACCTCAGAGCAAACATCAGGTGAAGTTACCAAAACTAATGAAACAAAGGAAAATACCAAGAGTGAATTTGAAATCAATCGAACAGTTGAAACGAGACATCGCTCAGGCGGAGATATCAAAAAAATCTCTGTTGCGGTATTTATCAATGCTCGCAAAACTGGAGAAGGAGCTGATGCGAAAGTCGTTCCTCGCACTCCACAAGAATTGAAGTCATTAGAAGAGATTGTAAAAAATGCTGTGGGATATGTGAATGACGGGCAGAGGCTAGACAGCATTCAGGTTCAGGAGACAGAATTTAACGATATCTTTGCCAATATTCCTGCTGAGAATGCTCCTGTTGGAATAGTAGCCAAGGCCGATCAATATATGCCCTATATTAGTCAGGCATTTCTCATTTTGCTAGCTGTAGCCGTCATGATGTATTTTCGAAATATTGTTCGAAGTTCCTATAAAAGTGAAGGAGATGGGGGGCGTGAGTTTGCTGACATTTTAGAACGCTTTGAAACACTACAGCGGCAAGACGAGGAAGACAAAGCTAGAGCTATGGCAGAAGCTAGAACGGTGTCATTGTTGAATGTAGATGAAATGAGTAGAATTATCCGAGATAACCCAAACAATACGGGGCAGGCGATTAGACAGTGGTTAAACAACAATAATTAAATTATTAAGAGCAATATAGAATGGCTACAGAAGCACCATTAGATATGACGGAAGTCATTGAGCCCGAGGGTAAAACCCTGCAGGAAGTCATTGATTCAATGAATAAGAAGCAAAAACTTGCTTCTTTGTTTGTTGTATTGGGTCAGGACTTGGCTTCAGAGATACTTAGTGATTTTGACGAGTATGAGGTAGAGGAAATCACTACAGAGATGACGAAGATTGATTTTGTTCCCATTCCTCTACAAAGAGCGCTACTTTATGAGTTTTCATCTATTACAATGAATGCAGTGACTTCTGCTGTAGGAGGTCCTTCATTCGCAAAGCAAGTTTTAGAAAGATCGTTTGGGAGCTTTAAGGCGAACGAAGTAATTAGTCGAGTTGCTCCTAACAAAGTTAAAACCATAGATACCTCAAAACTAAGAGACATACCGCCTGTACAGCTAATGAGTTTGCTGCGTAAGGAGCAAACCCAAACATGGGCACTAGTTCTTTCTTATCTTGAGGCAGGTAGATGTGCAGAGGTCCTTTCACTATTAAACCCGGAATTCCGCGCTGATATAGCTGAACGCATTGCTACGATGGAACCAACTTCAGCAGTAGTTGCTCAAAAAGTGATCACTATTATTGAGCAAAGACTAAACACCAGAGGCCCGAAAGGGGTGACTACTTCAGGTGGAACCAAGATTTTGGCTGAAATTTTAAATGAACTGGATGACGCTTCTTCTAAACATGTTTTAACAACACTGGAGGAACGTAATCCAGAGTTATCACGGGCTATCAAGAAACAACTATTTGTCTTTGAGGATATTGGCAATCTTGATCAATCTGCACTAGCAAAACTGATGCGTGAGGTAGATTTCCATGTTCTAGCCATAGCTCTTAAAACAGCATCCGATAAGTTTAAGAATAAATTGCTAGGCTGTCTCACGAAGCGTGCTCGTGAGATGATAGCAGAAGAAATTCAATTCATGCCTCCTGTGCGATTAAGTGATGTTGAGGATGCTCAAGAACAAGTTATTGAAATTGTTCGTAAGCTTGAAGCAAGTGGTGAAATAGTCATGAGCAGAAAGGGAGAAGGGGATGAGCTTATCAGTTGATGTTGTTTTGCCACATGAGGTAAAAGCCGTAAAGATTCTCTCTGATGAAGAGGCAAAAGTATGGGAAGAGGAATATGATGTAGGTTTCTCTGAGGGCTACCAAGCTGGACAATGGCGTGCAACACGCGAATTATATTTATTAGCTAAGCAACATGCTATTGAGATTAACGGCCTGTTGGCAACGATCACTAAAATTCATGATGGATTGGCACATTTAGCCGAAGAACATCTGCCTGAATTGCTTAGAACGGCCTTGATGCGAGTTTTCTCTAATTATCAATTAACGGATGAGCAAGTAGCTGTAGAAATTGAAAATCTAATCAAGCAGTTAAAACAAGGTGATCATGTGAAGATCCAAATGTCTCCTGCTCAACTTGAAAGAGTTAGAGCTGCTCTAGATCGCTATGAAGTAACGTTGCCTGACCTAGCAATGAGTTGGGAACCTTCTACGAGTTTGCAGGAAGGTGAATTTATGTTGACCAGTGAGCTAGGTCAGTTCGATGGACGAACAAGCAAAAGAATCACGAAGATTCAAGAAGCCCTTGAACCTTACGTGAATCCATGAAACGGTGTTTGATTGTTAATGAGTTAGGTGAAAGCTTGCGTGATATTGAACCACCAGGCTTTATGGGTAAGGTAACACGCGTTGTTGGTCTAACTGTTGAATCTGAAGGTCCTCCAGCCTCATTGGGAGAGGCTTGTGTTATTTATAGCTCTCAGGGTAGGCAGAAGCGTTTAGCAGAAGTGGTTGGTTTTCGTAATGGTAGACTCTTGTTGATGCCCTGGGATGGTATGGAGGGAGTAGCAGTTGGTGATGGAGTTCAGTCTACAAAAGCTCCTCCTAAAATAGCTTCTGGCCAAGCAGTGCTAGGACGAGTAGTCGATTCTTTAGGTCATCCAATAGATGATCTAGGTCAATACAAACAAGCACCGGATTGGATTCCAATAGTTAAGCAAGTTCCCGATCCTGCTAATCGTCCACGTATTGAAAATATATTGGAAACTGGTGTTCGAGCAATTGATGCCTTTGCTACAGTGGGCATTGGTCAGCGCATGGGAATTTTTGCTGGTAGCGGAGTGGGTAAGAGTAGTTTGTTAGGTATGGTCTGTCGCTATGCACAAGCTGATGTAAATGTAATTGCTCTTATAGGAGAACGTGGTCGTGAAGTGATGGAATTCGTAGAAAGAGACTTAGGGCCAGCTCTAAAGAAATCCGTGGTTGTGGTAGCTACATCTGACCAACCAGCATTAGCAAGAATTAAAGCAGCTTTTGCGGCAAATAGTATTGCCAATCATTTTCGTCAACAGGGTAAGCATGTCTTGCTTATGGTCGACTCACTCACACGCTTTGCTATGGCACAAAGAGAAGTGGGGTTAGCTATCGGAGAACCTCCAGCTACTCGTGGATATCCACCTTCTGTTTTCACTTTGATGCCTCTAATTTTGGAACAGGCTGGTAATTCAGGGAAAGGAGCAATCACGGGTTTCTATACCGTTCTCACAGAAGGAGATGATTGGAATGATCCAGTTAGCGATTGCGCGCGGTCGATTCTGGATGGGCACATTTTATTAGCACGGAAGCTAGCAAGTGAAAACCATTATCCAGCAATTGACGTTTTAGAAAGTCTAAGTCGCCTCCAGTTAGATCTTATTACCCCGGAACACAAAAACTTAGTGGGCTCTGCACGCCATATTATGGCTATTCAAAGGCAATACCAGGAGCTAGTGGATATAGGTGCTTACACGCCGGGTTCAAATACAGAGCTTGATTATGCCCTTCAGGCCTATCCGAGGATTGTGGACTTTTTAAGGCAGTCCATTGATCAAGCAAGTGGTTTTCAGGAATCCTTGAAGAAGCTTAGTAATTCAATAGGAGTGAAAGATAATGGCCAAGAGAAAACATAACCTAGAGCCTTTATTAAGGCTTCGTCAGTACGAATACGAAATGGAGCAGTCAAGACTTAAGAAATGCAGGATTGGTGAACAAGAGTGTGAGAGTCAACTCCATCATTTGCAAAGAAAACTTACTAAGGCTAGCGAAGTGCCACTTGGGAAGCTATCTGCAGGTCAGTATGCTGTTTTGGACAGTTATCGTTGGAAAATGAAGGGTGAAATCGAGGTGGCAGCAAGGAAATTACATAGCGCATTTGAGAGCTCAAAGAAGCAAATGAAAATGACCATGTTAGCAAAACAGAAATTAGAAATGGTGGAACGCATTTTGATTAATTACAAAAAAGGGCTTCTTAAAGAAGAAGAAATGTCTGAGCGAAAGTTATTAGATGATTTAGCGCAACGCAAAAGTTCACTTAGCTATGAGCTTATGGAGGAATCGATATGAAAAAATCCATTATTATGTTAGCAATCGTTGTTATTGTCATATCACTAAGCTTCATTGCGAGCTTTGGTCTTACTACCTATATGCTAGTTAATACGTTAATACCGGAACTAGCAGTTCTGCCTCCTCTCCCAGAACCCAAGGAGATGGATATCTTGGAGAAAGAGGAGGAGGTTATTACTTTTGAATCACTACACGAGCCAAGTATAGATAATATTAATCACTTAGCACGAGAGCTAAAGCACTGGCAGGATGATCTTCAAAAAAAGCAGTTTGAGTTGCTGGAGATGGATCAGGTTTTACTAGAGCGTGAGAACCTGTTGGCGGCAGAACGTGAAGCATTAGAACGGCAAATGGGAAAGCTCATTGGTTTAAAAGAGGAATTAGAATCTTTGGTGATTCATGTAGAAACCAATGAACAAGAAAATTATAAAAACTTAGCTAAGCTTTATAGCACCATGAGAATGGACCAATCTATGAAAATGATGCGTCAATTACCTGACGATCAAGTGCTACAAATGCTGACTATCATGAAAATGCAGACCACAGCAAAAATGTTGGAAGTGTGGCTTAAGGAGTATCCAGATGATTTACCTAGATTAACACGAATTACAGATGATATGAGGCGTATGGTCAAAGCAAGTGAACTTGAGACACCAGGAGGAGCTCAATGAGTGAAGTAGGTGCGATTGGAGTTAGAGAATCTAAAAATCTCAATGAGGCAGGCTCTTCCGGATTCTTTACTAAAACGAATAATAGTGATGGGGAAAATTCTTTTGAAGCAACCTTGGATCAATCCCTTAACCAGGATGATCCATCTAGCTCTGCTCAGCGAGACGATCAGGTAAAGTCTGATGATTCAGGTGACAGTCAAGTAATTATTGATGAAGGGGCAGTTGATGAAGGGGCAGTTGATGAAGGGGCAGTTGATGAAGAGGCAGTTGATGAAGAGGCAGTTGATGAAGAGGCAGTTGATGAAGAGGCAGTTGATAACCACTCGAATGGGAACTTAAAACAGGCTGAGCATGGTCAGCAATCCTCTAAGACACCCATTACGAATGGTATAAATGTGCAGGAATTCTCAACCCTTAATAAAGGCGGAATCTCTGAAAACAAAACCATTAAAGACGACTCTGCCTTTGACAGAAAGTTAACAATTATAGAGGAAAGTCACAAAGCTCTGAGTAGTGATTCAAAGGCAGTACCGAAAACGGATAATTCTTCCCTTCAAAATTTTAATGAGAGTAGAAATGTTCCCGTTAAAGATGAGGTGAAAATATTAAATGTTAGTTTAACTGAGCCCGTCAAAAATAAGAATAAGGTGGAATTGGTCAATCTTGCTAGAAATCTAAAGGGCAAAGAGGGTGCAAAGGATATTTTAGGGAAATTGATTAATCATGAACGCATGATTGGCACAAGTTATGCAAATAAAACAACTATGTTGTTATCTGAAGATAGCCTAACACAGCTAAGTGATACAAAATCTGCCAATGGACTCGGAGATAAAGCTCTTTCGTTGTTAGGTGATTTATCAAAGGAGGTAAATCATCAGGTTAAATCCTTAATGAAAAGTGATTCTGTTGAACTTAAAGATAATTCAACACTTAAGCCTACACTGCAGCGCTACATTCAAGAGATGAATGGATTTAGTCGCACCAGGCGTCTCCAGATTCAACTAGCAGCACCTAATGGTGGTATGGTGAATGTTTATTTATCAGAAGTTAATGGAGCCATGCGTGTTCAAATGAGTGCTGGAAATGAAGGTGTGCTCGAATGGCTTCAGGAAAATATGAAATTTCTAAAAACAATAGATGCTGGGGTTAATATGAGGTGGTTACCTCCACAGATTGAAGCTCCTAAGCAGTCAAAAGAGTCTCAAGATAAAAAAGAAGAACGCAAAAAACGTGAGGATGGAAAATCACAAAATGGTAAGGAACGAGCAGATTCGACTCAAGACGTGTCGACTGTGGAACTGGGAATAGAATAATGATTCAAGCAGCAATGACAGGCCTAGGATTATTGGGGCTTACAAGGGGTGTAACAGGCGCAGCCATGCCAAAAAATACAGAAGGAATAAGTCCACAAGATTTTGCGAGACAACTTCGGGATACGTTAGGAGGTTTTGATCTTCCAAGTAAAGCAGAAGCAATCTTCTCACGTCTCAAAGAGCAGCCTGGTGTAATTGAGTTTTTTTCTGAAGAACAAAAAAATGAGATAACACAGGAACTTAAAGGATTACTGGCTGAGTTCAAAGATCATGCGGGACGTATGAAACAAGGCGTCATAGATCGAGTAGATATTGAGAGTGGCTTTATGCGCTTTACGATTGATGGGGAGCACTATGATCTCAGTCAATTATCAAAGATTGTAGACAATTTTAAGGGAGCATTGAAATGACGGATCCGATTAACACAAGCAGTATCTTTCAGTCAGACCAAGTATCAAGTCCTCAATCGCAAGAACTAACTCAAGAGGATTTTTACCAAATTTTAGTTACGCAAATCAGTAACCAAGACCCATTAAAGCCTGTCGATAGTAATGCTTTCATGGAGGACTTTATGACTATGGCAAACTTTGATGCGATTCAGGAGATGGGTAACCAATTTGGATCTCTATATGAACAACAGCAATATATGTGGGCTAGTGATTTAGTGGGTTCAGAAGTAACCCTAAGAAATGAAAATGGACAAGAGATCTCCGGTGCAATTACCAGCTCTCGAGTTGGTAACGATAAGGTCTACATAACTGTAGACGATCAAGAATACGAGGCGAGTTCAATTGAATCTATTATTAAAACATGAGCAGAAGTAATGATTAATTATTAAGCTACAAAGAGGATATGAAAGGGAAGAATTATGATACGTAGTTTATTTTCAGCAGTAAGTGGGTTGTTGAATAACCAACAACGGATGGATGTAATTGGTAATAACATCGCAAATGTGAGTACGGTGGCATATAAATCCAGTGATGCTACATTTGCCGAAGCGCAGATTCAAATTGAGCGCGGTGCGACTACCGAACAACCAATTGGCTTTGCTATTGGGTTAGGTGCTAGGTTAGTTGGCACAACTACAAATTTCAATCAAGGGGCATTTCAAAGAACTGATGTTACTTCAGATTTAGGACTTAATGGAGAAGGTATGTACTCCGTTGGAACGACTATTGCTGGTGGAAATGCTTTTTTAACACGCGCAGGAAACTTTATCATTGACTCGGATGGATATTTTAGAACTCCTGATGGGTTATACCTAAAAGGCCAAATGGGTACAGGCACTACGGCTAATATTACAGCTGCAGTAACGCCAACAGATTTTACAGCAGGCAACTTTCCCACAGCTGCGGTTTTTGTCCCTGATCAAATCGGAGGTGTGAATGTATCCAGTTATTCTGTAGGTCTGGATGGTGTTATAACTGCTGTTAGCACTACAGGTGCTACACTGGACGTCGGACAAATTCACGTGGCCAGCTTTAGTAACGAGAATGGGTTACGACGCGAGGGTAATAATCTTTATACGAATACTGCCTCATCCGGCCATGAAGGTAGTTATATACCTAATTCAGCAAATTTATCGACAACGATACAAAGCGGCTCATTAGAACTCTCTAATGTTGATATGGCAGAACAATTTAGCCGCATGATTATTACGCAACGTTCATTCGATGCGAATGCCAGGACTATTTCTACTAGTGACGAAATGCTGCAAACACTGATGAACCTCAAGAGGTAATAAGGATAGGAGCTAACTATGGCGGAAGATGGAGAAGAAAATAAGGATAGTGGGGAGAGTGGCAGTTCAGGTGGTGGAATGCCCATGGGGCTCTTTTTGGGTGTTACAGGCGGTATGTCTGTATTGCTCTTAGGGGGAGGCTTTGCCATAGCTTATTTTATTTTGCCTACACAGATCGCTTCGATTGTAGAGGAGCAGCAAGCTGATATGTTAGCCGCCTACACTGCAGCAGCTGCTTCGGCTGGGTCCGGGGAAGCCGGTGTAGAAGACGAAAGTAATGCTGGTGAGGCTGGCGGTAATGAAGGAGAAGGCGCCAGTGAGGGGAATAGCGATAATGATGGTGGCACAGGAGAGTCTGATGGCTCTGGGTCCATAGAAGATATGCCTACTAGCGAGGACTTTATTTTATCAGAAATCATTGTGAATTTAGCGGGGAGTCGTGGGGGGCGTTACGTTAAGGCGACGATGTTTTTTGACGGCTCAAAATATGTCCTGGGTGAGTTAGAGCAGCACAGACCGAAAGTAACAGATGTTGTATCGGAGGTTTTATCAAGTAAAACACTTGCTCAGTTTAATAGCCCAGGCGTTCGAGGGGAGCTAAGAAGAGAACTTATAGCGGCAGTGAATGCAACTCTTAAGAGGGGTAAGGTTGACAATATCTATTTTGAATCACTTCTTGTTCAATAATATATGGCAGATGAAGAAGAAATTCCCGGAGCCGATGTTCTCAGCCAATCGGAGGTTGAGGACATTCTTGCTTCTATTGGTGCTGAAACTGAGGACCAAGTTAAGGTTATCAGCAGGCGCCTCAAGCAGCCTGAAAAGCATCAATTAGAAGAATTTGACTTTCGCAGCCCTGTCTTTCTCAGTGCTGCTGAAATGCGTCGCTTGCGCATTAAGAACGAAGAATTTATCCGAAGCTTAAGTGCAGCCCTTTCGGTCTATTTACAAATGGAATTCGGTCTGCAAATGTCAAGGCTTGAAACATTGACTTATCAAATGATGTTGGAAAGCTTGCCCATGCCCAGCCATTTGACTTTATTCAGGATGAATCCCTTAAATGGTATTTGTTTAATGGATATTTCTCCAAGACTTGGTCTCACTATTCTTGATCGGATGATGGGTGGGCCAGGACATTCAATTAAGAATGAAAGAGATTTTACAGATATTGAGGTGACAGTTCTTCAGGACTTTATTCATTTGATTTTAAAGGAGTTTGCCAACAGTTGGCAGCGTTATCAAAATTTAGAACATGAAATTATAGAGCATGAAAATACAGCTCGATTTCTAAACATTGTTGAACCAGACGAGGTCATTTTATACCTAGAAATGGAGGCGAGACTTGGTGATTGTTTAGCAGGTATTCGGTTTATGATTCCCTATCGTATGATGGAAGGAATCATTGATCAGCTAATGGCAGAAATATCCAATCAGGAAGGGAGGATTGAGGAGAAAAAAGCGCCCACTGTCATGGTGGAAAATTATAAGAATATTCCAATCATACTTAAAACCTTTTTGAAGGGGTTATCGATGACTTTGGGTGAAATAAAAGATTTAGATAGAGGAGATTTAATTCTTTTAGACGAAAAGCTATGTAACCAAGTGATTGTGGAGCTAGGTAAAATACCAAAATTCAAAGGACAAGTAGATATTTTGAAAGAACCTGTAAGTGTCACACTTACGGAAAAGATGGATACCAATTATGAGTGAGGAAGTAAGCACAGAACCCCTGGATTCAAGCATCATCATGAATATCCCGGTCGCTCTTAGTGTTGAGCTCGGTAGGACGGAATTACAAGTTAAAGAGCTTGTAGGGTTAGCCCCTGGGAATGTTGTTGAATTAGATCGCCAGGTGAATGATCCCGTAGACTTATATGTGAATGGGCGTCTTATTGCTAAGGGTGAGGTAGTGGTTGTTGATGATGCAATTGGCATAAAAATTACGGAAGTCGTAGGTAAGGAATAGCCGTGATAGATGTAATAGAGCCATGGCGTTTAATAGCCTTGATTTTCTTTATGGGAGGATTAGTTGCTCTCTGGTGTTGGAGTAATAAGGGAAAAATAAAAGTCAATGGTATGATATCAGGGAAAAGCTCAAAAATAAATGTGATCGAAAGACGTTGGATAGGTTCCAAAGAAAGTTTGATTTTAGTAGAAGTAGAAGGTGAAAAATACTTGTTAGCAACTGGGCAAGGAGGCTCGTCATGGCAAAAATTAGAATCAAAGTGTCAATTAGAACAAGTAATCTAATAGTCTATGTTGAAGTGCTTAAAAAGACATTCCACCCTGGGGTTGAGGTTTTCTTTAGGAATACTTTCGCTAGTGTTCTTCTTAATCTTGGGTGATGATCTTTGTGCTCAAGCATCTTCCTCAAATAGCGGGCCACTAACTATCACCTTGGCTAACAACGATGGTGAGGAAGTAGGAGATCTCTCAATGAGTCTTCAACTCTTGATTATCTTTACTATACTGAGTGTTGCACCAGCTATATTAATTATGACCACATCGTTTATACGAATCATTGTGGTGTTGTCATTTTTAAAAAGTGGTTTGAGTGTGCAACAGCCTCCATCTCAAGTTTTAGCAGGTATGGCTATGTTTTTAACGTTCTTTATTATGAAGCCGACTTGGGATGAAGTTTATCTTGTCTCTGTTGAGCCTTATCAAAAAGGTGAAATAACAACCATGGAAGCACTGGAAAGAGCGCAAGAGCCTTTAAAAGAATTTATGCTGCTTTACACAAGAGAAACAGAGTTGAGTTTCTTTATGGACGTTGCCCCAAGTCCCTTAGAAGCAGAGGATCCTAGAGATCTACCCCTGCAGGTTATATTGCCAGCCTTTATGCTTTCGGAATTGAAAACAGGCTTCCAAATGGGATTACTTATCTTATTACCGTTCCTAGTGGTGGATATGGTGATCGCTTCGACTTTGATGTCATTGGGTATGTTTATGTTACCACCACCTATTATAGCTTTGCCCATTAAATTGATGATCTTTGTCCTTATTGATGGATGGACCGTCATACTAACCTCACTTGTAAACAGCTTTCATTTAACAGGATGAATAATGATACAGCATATGAATTGATTAAGATTTGCCTTATGCAAGGCATTATTATTTCTGCACCCTTGATTTTGATGGCAATGGGCGTAGGTATTGTTATCAGTCTTTTTCAGACAGTGACTTCTATTCAGGAGCAAACTCTAACCTTTGTTCCAAAAGTGCTTGCTGCTGCTTTTATCCTCTGGTTGATAGCTCCCTGGATTTTAGAAAGTTTAGGTAATCTCATGATCTTAATGTTTTCTCGAGCCGGCGAGGTTAACGTATGAACCTTTTTATGGATCCGATAGCCTTTTGGCTAGTGGCGGCGCGTTTGTCAGGTTTATTTGCCGCTGTTCCAGGCGTAAGCGATTTTTCGATACCTACTGTTGTCAAGGCTGGATTACTTATCTGGCTAACCTTTTTTTTAACACCGCTTACACCGGCCGCAAATTATGCAATTTCTGGAGTGGTTGGCCTCGTTTTTATAGGCATGGGAGAGTTAGTTATAGGAGCGGGTCTTGGGTTGGTTGTTAAGATGTGTATGGTGGTCATGCAATTTGCAGGCATGTTAGTAGATAATGAACTTGGATTAACTGCTGCTGAACAATTAAATCCTGCAGTCACAATATCTGGAGGTGTATTTGGCAGGGTTTTTGTGATTGCGGGAATGGTATATTTCTGGGTCTTAGACTATTTTACATTAGTTCTAATGGGTTTAGTAAAGAGTTTTGAAATTATTCCCATGGCACATTTTATTTCTAACATAGGGATTAAGACATTAGTCAATGTAGGCTCGAGCATCCTGATTAGTGGATTTGCTATAGCAATTCCAATATTAGCAGTTTCCTTTATGACAACTTTTGCTTTAGGTCTGATATCAAAAGCAGTTCAGGGTCTTAATATTATGTTTTTAAGCTTCACCATTCGTCTGGGCGTAGGGCTTGCGGCAGTGATTGTTTTTTTGCCATTGCTCTTGTTCATGATTCGAAAGCAATTGGGGACGATTTTGCCTAGGATTACAGACTATATGGTCGAATTAAACAAGCTTACCTAAACATAGATATGTCGGAGGATAAAGATAGCAAAAACCTGCCAGCTACCGGCAAGAAGAGAGAGGAATTGCGTTCACGCGGAGTAGTGGTTCGCAGCCAAGATCTTGGGGCTACGGTTTTATTAGCTGCCGCCATTGTTATGCTGTTAGTTTTGGGAAAGTACTATGGTGAGGCTTTTGTGGAAGTGATGAGCAGTAGCTTCGTTGAAATAGAGAATGTAGGACCAAATTCTTTGGGATTAATACATAATGCTGTTGTGATGCAACCTCAACTTGCAATATATCAAATCCTCTTTTGGATGGGTATTATTCTCTTGGTGTTACTCGCTCAAATTTCTCAAGTCGGACTGAGGATTTCTTCTAAGACATTAGAACCAAAGATAACAGCACTAAATCCTATCAATGGAATTAAAAATTTATTTAGCGTGCAGAAACTGGTGCAGCTTATCCTTGGGGTCTTTAAAATGGTTTTGGTAGTGGGCCTTACCTATGGGGCATATGTTGAACTAAGACAGAGTCCGGTATTTACTCGTATGGTAGGGCCTATGGAATATGGCGCATTCCTCACTTCAGTGATCTGGGAGGTGGGCTGGCGTGTTTTAGTCGCTCTGGTTGTGATATCAGCTATCGATTATGCTTATCAAAAATTCAAGTACGAGCGAGATAATCGTATGAGTCGTCAGGATGTAAAGGAAGAGATGAAACAGACGGAAGGTAATCCAGAAGTTAAGAAAAAGATCCGAGGCAAGATGCTCATCTCGTTTCGTAGGATGCTTGAGAACATGGCGGATTCGACCATAGTCATTACCAACCCAACTCACTTTGCAGTTGCCTTAAAGTATCGGAGGGGAGAAACACCTGCACCCATGGTTATGGCCAAGGGAATGGATCGAATCGCCTTCAAAATTAAAGATAAAGCTATTGATCTTCATATTCCGATTGTTGAAAACAAGCCGTTGGCAAGAGGGCTTTATCAAGAGGCCATAATAGGTGAAGCGATCCCTGTAGATTACTACAGGGCGGTTGCAATTGTCATAGCAGGACTACAGAGCGAGGGTTACACCTTGGAGGCTAGTTCATGAATAAAGCTTCAACACAGCAAGCTGCACAGTCTACCGAACTTTGGCAAAAGTTATATGCCAAGGGTGACATGTGGTTCAGCTTTGCTTTATTGGGTGTCATTTTTATTCTCGTGCTACCGTTGCCACCACTGCTTATTGATTTATTACTTACTCTCAGCATAACAATAGGAGTATTGGTTGTCTTAACGGTTTCTAATGTTAAAAATGCTACGGAGTTTAGTGTCTTTCCTACCCTTCTGCTATTCGTAACACTCTTTCGACTAGGTTTAAATGTAGCGACCACGCGCGCTATTCTAACAGGCGGAGATGCAGGCAACCTTATCGATGCTTTTGGACAGTTTGTCGTAGGAGGTAATGTTATTGTTGGACTGATAGTTTTTATTATTCTTACACTCATTAATTTTATTGTTATCACAAAGGGTGCTGGACGTGTGGCAGAAGTAGCTGCTCGATTTGCTTTGGATGCCTTACCCGGCAAACAAATGAGTATTGATGCAGATTTAAATGCTGGCCTGCTTTCTGAGCAAGAAGCACGAGCAAAACGTGAGCAGTTGCAAAAGGATTCGAGTTTCTTTGGAGCTATGGATGGAGCTAGTAAGTTTGTTCGTGGAGATGCTGTTGCAGGCATTCTTATTACCGCCATCAACTTAGTCGGTGGAATAGGGGTAGGCGTTTTGCAAATGAACTTATCTGTTGGGGAATCTGTCAAAACCTTTACCTTACTCAGTGTTGGAGATGGGCTGGTGTCGCAGATACCTGCTTTGCTGGTGTCAACTGCTGCGGGTATCATTATAACGCGTTCTAGTTCTTCTCTTAAGCTTGGTACAGATGTTGCACGTCAGGTCTTTTCGAGTAGAAGAGCTATCTGGGGAACGGGTGGTCTTCTCTGGGCATTAATGTTTGTTCCGGGTTTTCCTGTGCCCATCTTATTTTTATTGGGCGGAGTTGTCATGGGGGTTGGCTACTTGTGGCCTCAATTAGCAGGAAAAGATCAGGTTGATGATAGTTCTCTAAATGAGGAAAGTGATGCTACTAAAGGTCAGGGGGTCGGAGCAAAAAGTGATCAGAAAGAATCGAAGGATCGCAATAAGGTAGAAGTATTAATTTTAGAATTAGGCTTAGATTTGCTACCACTTGTCCATGGTGATGTTAAAAATATCATTGATCGTATTGCTTCTTTGAGAAGAAGTCTTTCATTTGAATTAGGGATTACCATTCCCACTGTTTCAGTTAGGGATAATTCAGGCTTACCACCTCATAGTTACCGCTTACTATTAAGAGGCCATGAGGTTGCTTCTGCAGAATGCTATGTAGGACATGTCTTGGCGATGGGAACTGGTTCCATGCAAAGACCCTTGCAAGGTAGAAAATCTATAGAGCCTGCCTTTGGGCTTCCTGCTACTTGGATACCTGATTCTGAGAGAAAACAGGCTGAGCGTTTAGGTTATGCGGTAGTTGATCCCATATCTGTCTTGACTACACACTTAAATGAAGTGCTCAAAATGAGAGCAGCTGATTTGTTGTCACGCCAAAATGTTCAACTGCTACTGGATGAGTTGAAGGAGTCTCATGCTGCGGTATTACAGGAAATGAATAATCTTCAACTTGGTATAGGCACGGTACATCGTGTGTTACAAAATCTGCTTAGAGAGAAAATCTCCATAAGAGAATTACCACTGATCCTTGAAAAATTATGTGATCAAATTCAAATGACCAAAAATATAGACGAGCTGAGTGAAGCAGCTAGGAAAGAACTTGTCTTTGAGATAGCTCGTTTGTGCGATATGCATGAAAATAAATTGATATGTATCACTTTAGATGCCGAGTTGGAACAGACGCTACTCAAAAGTATTAGACAAACAACACATGAAATCACTTTGGCCATGGATCCGAACATTGCTACACATCTCCATAATCAATTGAAAGTATCTATAGAAGATGTTACAAACCAGGGGTTCTCACCAACATTGCTTTGTTCGCCAAGTATCAGGCTGGGATTAAGAAAATTCTTTAGTGATACTTTTTCTAAGTTGGTGGTTGTAGCTTATAATGAAATATCCCCCAGCATTGAATTACAGCCTTTAGCCTCAATTGGACTTCCTATTTCACCTAATATAAGTAAAGCCGCTTAGAAACATGTCATTTTAGCATGCGAGATAATAACGTTTAGTTCTGTTTATGTTCGAATGTTATAGTGATGATATATAAATAGCTGTTAGTGTTAATCCGTGCAGCTAGAAAATATACCATTCTCTGAAATCAAGGTAGGGGATGTGGCTTCCCTTGAACGCCCTGTAAAGATCGAGGATTTAGAGCTTTTTGCAGAAGCGACCGGTGATTACAACCCTATTCATTTAGATGAAAGTTTTGCCAAGCAAACTGATTACGGTAAATGTATCGCGCATGGTATGTGGGTGGGTTCTTTAATATCAGCTTTGTTAGCGACTAAACTTCCTGGCCCGGGGGGTGTTTATCTTAGTCAGTCGCTAAAATTTCATCGTCCTGCTTTTGTTGGAGATATCTTAACGGTTAAGGTTACTGTTTTAGCGAAAAAAAGGCGTAATATCCTTATCATGGAATGTGAAGTGACTAATCAGCATCAGAAGATGGTTGTTAAAGGGGAATGCATGGTCACGACCCAAGACCAAAGGTAAGCGTATCGAACGCTGGTAAATAATTGAGTTGTGGTGCTTGAGGATAGATGTAAAAGTTTTGGCTTAAGAAGCATCTAGAAGACAAATATGTCTAATATTGAGCCTCCATCAAAAAGATCTATGGGACATCATTTTAAGGAGCTATGGCTGATCTTGAAAATGATTATGCACAAGCTTTTTTCTCTTCAGGGCACTACCGATATTGAGGGCACCATTGACAATATCACTCGCAATATTTCCATTCGTGGAACGAATATGTGGATGTTGATTTCTTCTTCTGTACTAGCATCTGTGGGTTTGGATATGAATTCTGGAGCTATTCTGATTGGCGCAATGCTTATTTCTCCCTTGATGTCACCTATTATAGGTATGGGTTTTTCCCTTGGCACACATGACCGAAATCTCTTTTTTATGGCGCTTAATAACTTGCTTATTACAGTAGTAATTAGCCTCGTATTTAGTTCGGTTTATTTTTATATGACACCTCTTGGAGAAATAACCGACCAATTACGGTCGAGGACATCGCCTACACTTTTAGATGCAATAGTAGCAATTTTTGGTGGTGTCGCTGGGATTGTAGCATGTTCGAGAACTAAGTCTTTAAATGCTATTCCAGGCGTTGCTATTGCTACAGCGCTTATGCCACCCCTTTGCACAGCTGGTTACGGAATCGCTAAAGGAGACTTAGGCTTTTTTATGGGGGCCTTTTATCTTTTCTTCATCAATGCACTTTTCATTACGGCAGTTACCTATTTTATGGTTCAACTCCTCGGCTTTCCTCATAAGCATTTTTTCGAGAAGAATCAACGTAATAAAGTGAAAATCTTTACGATCATAGCCTGTCTAACCACATTGATCCCGAGTATATTTTTCCTTGGAAATTTAGTAAAAGAGCAAAAAATCAAAGCTCAAGTAAATGAGTTTGTAACCCGCGAAATCAATACATCCTTACATGAGGCGGTAGAATGGAAATTGGAAGATAAAGGGCAAGGAGGTAAGCGACTGAAAGTCTATATGATAGGCTCACCCGTCACGCCAGAACAAGAGAGTCTCTTGAAAGAGAAGTTAATTGGTGAAGCCTATGAGTTGGATTTCGTCAATCTACACATCGTCCAAATGAATGTTCCTAAAGAAAAAGCGGAGAAAGAAGACTCCATAGTGGTTAAAGAGCTTATTAGCACCATGGAGCAGGTGAAGAAGAGAGATGAAGAGATTGCACAACTTAAGCTCGCAGCCTTAAAGGTTGATAAGGATGCTAGGTTATTACCTAATTTAGATGAAGAGGTTGCTTTGATATTTCCAGAGATAGATCGTGCTTGGTATGGTTTGATGCTTCCCATGGACTCGAGTGCAAAGAAGAAGGAAGTGCCAACATTGATGTTAACTTTTAAAAGAGGAGTTAAGGAACAGTTTGAGCTATTAGAGTCACAAAATGAGATTCAAACCAACGCTCAAGAAGTGGAAGATGAGGTGGATAATCAAGAAAGAATGACCAGTGAGGAGATGCCATCAGAACAACCCAAGCCTATTCTTGAAGAATTAAGTCATGCAAAAAAGCAAGACATTATCCAGCGCTTGAGGGGCTTTTTGAAAAAGCGTTTCGACAAGGAAAGTCTCCATATTTTAGAGTATGATCCTACTCAAGATATGAACCTCGTTATCCATGCAGCCGATCAGATGGAGTGGAAAGAAGAGCAGGGCAAGGAGGCAGGGAATGTTTTGGAGAGCGCGAATCAAAAAGAATAGTCCCAACTTGCATTGTATTGGGTAGAGGCTATTATTTTGCTATGAAATCAGCCTATGAACTTGCTATGGAGAAGCTCGAAAAAGCGCAGCCAGCTGAAAAATTAACAGACGAACAAAAAGCTCAGATCACGGAAATTAACTCTCTTTACGAATCCAAAATTGCCGAACGAGAGACATTTCTTGCCAGTCTTATTGCGCAAGCCGAGGCAAAGGGAGATTTTAATGAAGTTGCAGAAGTTCAAGAACAAAAGGTTCGTGACATCGCTGCTCTAAAAGATGAGTGGGAGACCAAAAAGCAAAAAGTTTGGAAGAAATAGTCACACAAGCTTGTACTCTCATTTTTAATCCAAATGATGTCATAAAGGCTTAAAGATCTTGGCCCTTAGTGTATTTTCTAATGAATGGGCAACAGTGACTCATCCAACCTGTCGTTTTATAGCTTCACCGATGAAAGCTTCTAGGGATCTGAGTATTCCCTTAGTGTTTGGACCCACGTTGATATCAGGGGATCAATCCGCCAGACGAATCAATCAATAGTTGAATCTTCTGCATGCCTCGGTTGAATCAGGGTATGACAAAAATGGATGTTTAAGACTCATTCAAAAATGCTCTTTGAAGTCTGGACTCTCCTAGGGGTATCACCTTATTGAGCCCATACCCCTACTCTATTTGGATGAGTACTCCGCCTTGATAGCTTCGCCTTTGCTAGCTTATCCAAGCTACGTTCAGACAATGCGATTGACGTATCTTCCTCAACTCTCTTTTTCTAGTGACTTAAACTTTTACGGATCTTGTTCAACTTTTTTAGCATCATTCGCTTTTAATTGATACCATAGATAGGTAGAAGCTGTGCACCACAGTATGCTAAGGCAAAGAGTCTCGGCGACCATCTTAAGCATAATGGTCATAGGTATTAAGAAGGTTGAGATTTGCCACATTAAAGACACAACCATCGTTTGTAGATTATTGCGATGCTCTTCTCGATCACTTTGCTTCCAATCTTTATTCCAAAGTCCTTGCGGCTTAGTGGTGTTATAGAATTCTTTGCGAATTTTTTCTTCTGTTTGCGGCGTCATGAAAGTGCCTAATACACTGCCAAGTAAAGAGCAGGAGGCTACTATGAGAACTGTATGGATTTCGTGTAGATACTCATCCGAAACGAAGATAAAGGTTAGAAGCGAGGCGGTAAAACCTGTAAGGATTCCCATCGTAAACCCTGCTCCGTTAAAGCGTTCCCAAAACCACCGCAGGGCAAAAGGGACAAGAAATGCGGGGAACAGGTTGGTCACAATAGCGACCCAGATGCCAACAATTGAATCAAAGTTTAGCGTGATGAATAGGCCGGTGACTACAATGAAAAATGACGCAATATATCCGACCCAGACCAGCTCTTTTTCTGTGCAAGACTGTTTGAGGGGTTGATAGAGATCTTTCACTACATAGGAAGCTCCGGCATTAATGGTGCTATCAAATGTAGACATAGCGGCAGCTAGCATCGCAGCAATAATGATTCCACGCACACCAGAAGGGAAAAACTCGGATAAGAGAACTTCAGGTAAAATTACTTCTGGGTCTTTGGTGCCAACGCCTAGTGAAATTGCTAAGACTGCAAAGCCCAGCACCATTGGCCATCGGAAAGCAAACAGGATAGTCCATAACATACCTATCTTTAGGCAGTCTGACTCATTCTTCGCTGAGTAGAAACGTTGGGCCATGTAAGCGGAGCCTCCACTGCCTCCTAGTCCTTCCAAAATTCCCTTACTGGCCCATACAAGCAAGCAAAGACCAAAAAAGCGATAGTCTAAAATACCATGAGAAGTATTTATTTTAAGCTCTTCTTGAAAGAGCGAAGGGAGAACTCGATTAAAAGTTGCTCCAGGCCATTGTTCGAGGAGTTCGGGGGTCACCTCTGAAAAGCCTACGATTGCTACATACAGTGCGGCACCACCAATCAATACGCTCTGAACAACATCAGTCCAAACCACACCATAGATGCCACTCAGCACGGTATAAAGGAAAGCGATGGCTAGCATGAGTAATTGGCATTGTAGGATAGTAAAAGGAAGAAAGACGGATAGGAATTTGCCAGCAGCTCCTAGGAAGAAAACGACCATACCTATGGTGATAACCAGGTAAGTGACTGCTGCACTCATGCGCGCTAACTTACCTTGCCAATCTTTACCAAACCGTAGTTGCATCCATTCAGCGGTGGTCATCACTTGGCTACGGCGGTGCCATTTACCCATGAAAGCCATAAAAATAGCGATAGGCAAAACCACTCCGCCTCGCATTTCTATAAAGAAGCCATGAAGGCCGAACCAGTAGAGCATAGTGACTAGGGTCATCGTTCCAGCTATGTCTAGGTTACTTGACATGCCCGAAGCGCCCAAAGCCCACCAAGGCAGCTTGCGATCGCCTAGAAAATAATGCTCTGAGCTCTGGCTTGCGCGTTTAGCTAAAAAAACTCCGAAGATGAGAAGGCTTACAAGGTATATGGCAATGATGGTGTAATCAACACGAGTCATTGCACGTCACTTAAATGGCTATCAACAGACTAGCACTCATAGATTGGAATAACAGCTAAACTGTTTCGACTTTAACTGTCTTGACTTTGAATTCTTGATAAGCCTCAAAGGTCCAGGGGTAAAGGGCTTCAGCAATTTCCCGCATGCCTCGGGCGACCTCTCTCACTTCCCATTGTGCATGATGATCTTCTCTTAGATGAAGGAAATGTAGGAGGTTATGCAGATCGCAGTTCACATAGATTTCCGTGAAGATGCTGACGGGTAAAACGGTTCGGGCAAGCTCTCGAGCTACCCCTTGCTCTAACAAACTTCTATAGGTTTCATAGGCTTGTTTATTAAAGGTCTCTACTTGATTCGTGAGCTTATCGTGATCAAGTCCAGCAGTAGTGCTTCCCTGCTTATTTTTTTCGTCGGGTGAACGCCATTCAGTGGGAACGTAAAATTCATCCATAAGTTCTGAGTACCTGGCACTCCACTCATTGAGACGAAAGGTTCTGTGTCGAACAAACTGTCTCATAATAAAGATAGGCATTTTAATATTAAATGTGATGTTACACTGTTCGAAAGGGCTGGTGTGTCGGTTTCTGTAGAGATAGCGCAGGAGCTTCTTGTCCTGTTCTTCGCCTTTACTTGGGCTTTTATAAGAAATTCTAGCAGATTCTACTATACGGGTGTCCGAACCGAGGTGATCTATGTAGCGAACAAATCCTTTATCAAGTATGGGGATGGTGTAGCCTTTTTCCATGAAGGGTAAGGATTGTCTATGAACGAGAAGTTGTCGATCTAGAAGTTTTTTGAAACTTCTTGGAGCTGGTGCGTGTTATTGGTTTTCCTCGGCCTGATCTTTTTGGATCTTATCGAGTCCTTCTTGCATCTCGCCGGGAAGCTCCGAGATTTTTTCTTTAACTGCAGGGGCTTTTTCCTTCACACCATCAGAAACTTTCTCTGTCACCTCTTTGCCATATTTTATGATTTGGTCAAAGGTAACTTTTTGGCCGCCCTTCTTATCCGGAAAACAAAGGCTAACAACAAAAATAGCCATACTAGCTATACACACTGCACCGAACCAGGAGATGAGTGAGCCTATATAGCCGGCACGAAACAAACTTAGATTAATGCCAAGTAAAGGTAGTAAGAAGACTGCAGTAGGACCAAGTATAAGAAGCATTTTCTGCTTGCCTGGATCTTCTATGTTTGGATAAGCATAAGTGAGAACCGATGCTATTGTGATGGCTACCCCAAAAAGGACAATGGCTCCGCTGAAAATACTGACTAGACCAGTGGCATTTCTAGCTCCGGTGAGTAAATGAAATTTAGCTAAGCAAATAGCCAGAATAGAAAATCCAACAAAAAGGCTAATGGAAAACTCTGCTGTACTGTGCGGGGTTTGCACCATATAGATCAATGTAATCCATAGATGATTAAAGAACTCCTCTTGCTGCGGCAATATCCTTGGCATGCGATAAATACTAGCTAACTGTTGAGCTTAAGCAAGTTTGCTTGAACCGTTGTTGACTAGTCGCTTAGTTGGACCCAAAAGGTGAGAGGCAGTTTGCCTTCAGAAAAGTCTTGGAGATTCGGAGTGGTGTATATTTTACATATTTGTTTGAGTTTTTCTGCCGCTTTTTCCACGTCCCTTCGAAGAACTTCTTTTTTGATCGAGAGGCAGTTTGTAGAAATAAGCATTTTGCCGAGGGGAGAGAGAAGTTGAAGACCTTGTTCAATTAGCTGTGGTAAATTCTTTTCCACATGGAATGGCCCTATTTTCTTGGCATGGCTGAAAGTTGGAGGATCTAAAATGATGACATCAAATTTTTTCCTCTGGCGCCGCAAACGTGGTAGTATTTCACGAACATCATTAGTGAAAAAGCCATGAGCTTGTGGATTGATGTGGTTAAGTCGGAAATTTTCCCTGCCTCGGTCAAGATGCGAACGCAGGGTATCTACATTCAATGTGTCACATCCCATAGAGGCTGCAACTACTGAAAAGGAGCAAGTATAAGCAAAAAGATTGAGGACTTTGCACTCAGACTTTGCTCTTTTAGTGTTAAGGAAATCAATCAGGTATTTTCTATTTAAACGCTGATCCATAAAGAATCCCACTGAGTATCCTATAGCAAAGGAGATCTGATACGAGAGTCCCCATTCCTGGGCAGTTGTTTTATAGGGGCTTTCACTCTCTTGAAAAATACGAACAGGACTTTGACGTAAATTTGGTCTGTTAGTGACAAGGCGTGTATAGATGCTTTCAGCGACAAGTTGATGTGTGTCGAGCCATTCACGCAAATCCTTTAAAATCTCTCTGGGATCCATTTCTGGGAGATGTGAAATGATGAAATGTTGATGGTAACGCTCGATCCAAAGTCCCGGGGAAGAGTAGATACGGTGAATATTTGTCTTTTCCAAAGCGAACTCCTCGAGAAGTGACTTTGGAATAAACATGGCATGGTTATTTGAAGCGCTACTTAGAAACTTATTGTAACGAATCATCGTTAAAGCGCTTCTTGGGGCGGCGTTCTTGGAAAGATGTGCTTCTAGGTGTTCTTGGGACTGTCTTAAAGGCCGGCAGCTTTTTGTTGATAGGCTCTCCAACGCCAATGACTTCCCAACCGCGGAGAATGAAGATAGGTACGAGTCGGTCAGTATTCGGTTCGTATCCCTTGTAGTCAGCAAAGCGGCCCCACATTTTGTAGCGGATTCCGTGGTCTCCATGTTCATCGCTCAAGTAACGGTGAGGAACTTTATGGCGACCGGGTATTTCTTTGATCATGACCCAGCGAGCACTACTCCAGGACTCCTTCTCTTTTTTCATCCACCCCCATCCAGAGTATTTATATTGGCAATGACGCTGCCCAATAAAAACGTCACCTTCCTTTACCCCCGAGCTTTGAGGGATAATAGTTAAAATGGAAGGGTTTACGGTGTAAACAACTTGGGTTTTTTCGGGGGTTGATTCCTGCTCCTGTTCTTGAGCGTAAGAAAGTGTTGCGCAAAGTGAGAGGGATAAAATAATGAGGAATTTTGTCATGTTATTCTTCACCGAATGTCCAATAACCTTCTGGGGTTGAGATAAAAGGAATGCCTCCGTTGGAATAGTCGGTCTTACCAACTGCACCTTTCATAGGAGTTTTTGTATGTTTTTGCCATGCCAGAGTAAATGCTTCCCCTGAATGGCATCCCCAGCTTTTGGATATGGCGTCTTCGGCGAAGGCGCTACGCTTGATTTCCTTAATATGGCTTATATGGAGCAAGAGAGGTTCAGCAACTGCTCCATCTAGATTATTGCTGTAATCAAACATCCAAGTTCTCTTGTTAGAATGGCCAAAGTATTCGACTCGAGCAATGGGCAATTCTTTCCGGTTCACGCCTTTATTGAGATAGTGGATCAGCTCTTTTCTACTATTGAACCAGTAAGGCTTCATTCCTTGGTCAGAAAGCTTTTTCTTCACGGCGGATATCAAGTCGGATTGATTTTCTAGGCCTCGCGTAATATAAGCGGGGCGAAAGACTAGCCAGGTTAATTGATCATTCGGTTGCATCTGTGCTCTGATTTGAGGAAGTCGAGCAATCGGTGCATCTATGAAGTTGCCCCAATATCTGTCGTGGGTATTTTCCTTTTTATACTTTTCAAAATACCGGAGGGCGGGTCCGCCACTTACTATAATATGCTCGCGCGCAGCTAGCACTGAAACGCTAAACAGTAGATTACAAAGAATTAGTTTAAGAAATAGTTGATGCATCTTGAAGTAATATAAGTTCAAAAATAAATAATCACCAAATGTTTAATTCACTTTCAAGATGACTGTTTCATGAGAAAGTATTCCACACTATCCACTAGCGCTAACCAACTGGCTTCGATGACATTATCACTTACACCCACCGTTCCCCATACATCTATGCTATCCTTGGACTCGATTAAGACCCTAGTTCTGGCGGCAGTCGCGGCAGATGAATTAATAATACGCACTTTGTAATCGTAAAGATGAATTTGTTCAATCTCCGGATACTTTACCTTTAAGGCTTTACGAAGCGCTTCATCTAAGGCGTTTACGGGGCCATCGCCATTGGCAACCGTGTGAATGAGCTTCCCATCTATGCGGATCTTGATAGTCCCTTCACAATTAGTGAAATGCAGTTCGTCATTTTTACGAAGTGAAACATGGTACTCAACCAATTCGAAAAACGGCGTGTAATTACCTAGTTGGCGTCGGACCAAGAGTTCAAAGGAAGCGTCCGCAGCTTCGAATTCATAGCCTTCCATTTCCAGTTTTTTGACCGCTTGAAGGATTTTTTTAGTCTCTTCGGATTTTTCCTCGACAGAGATACCTAACTGAGAAGCTTTCATCATGACGTTGGTTCTGCCGGAGAGTTCCCCTACTAAGATACGCTGTCTGTTACCGACTAGATCGGGATCGATGTGCTCATAGGAAATGCCTGTTTTGTTTACAGCATTCACGTGCATGCCGCCTTTATGAGCAAAAGCAGATAGGCCAACAAAAGGTGCGCGACTGTCGTGATTTTGATTCGCTAGCTCATCCACAAAATTGGAAACCTCCCTTAGCTGTTTGAGATGCCCACTAGGGAGGGAGGGGCGGTTCATTTTAAGCTCAAGGATAGGGATCGTTGTCGTCAGGTTACAGTTGCCCGTTCTCTCACCAAAACCATTCATCGTCCCCTGAACCTGAACGGCTCCAGCCTCTACGGCGGCAAGAGCATTTGCCACTCCTAATCCGCAGTCATTGTGCGTATGAATGCCTATCTTTTGATCCGAAAGAGTCATGGATACCGTTTGAACAATGTCATAAACCTCAGATGCTAAAGTCCCGCCATTCGTATCACACAAGACTAGACAATCGGCACCGGCTTCAGCAGCAGCTTTCAAGGTCATGATGGCATAATCGGCATCGTCCTTGAATCCATCAAAAAAATGTTCGGCATCATAGAAGACCTCACGTTCATTGTCTTTGAGATATCTTACCGTGTCAAAGATCATGTTTCGGTTTTCCTCAGCCGTGGTCCGAAGGACTTGTTCAACATGAAGGAGCCAGCTTTTCCCAAAGAAAGTTACGGCTGGAGTCTCAGCCTCTAATAGAAGTTTGACCTGTGGATCTTCTGCTACCGAAGTGTTTGCGCGACGCGTTGAACCAAAGGCAGCGATCTTGCAGGCTCCCCAATCTCGTTTCTTGGCTTCTTCAAAAAAAGCGATGTCCTTCTCATTTGATCCAGGCCAGCCGCCCTCAATGTAATGGAATCCGAGTTCTGCAAGCTTTTCAGCGATGCGAAGTTTGTCATGAAGTGATAAATTGATTCCTTCGCCCTGCGTTCCATCGCGTAGGGTAGTGTCATAAATTTGGATAGGTGCATGCATATGTAAAAATTTAGCTAGGTTTATGAAATAAATGTTTGGAGTATGAAAGCTTTATTATGAAGGGGCTAGGGATCCTCGACTGCCTTATGAGCCGTTTTAGGCAATCGAGCTAATAATGAGTCCAATAACAGGAACAAAGCCTGGCGCTATAGGAATAGATATAGCGTTTACAGGCTTAATAGGCTTACTCCCAATGATGTTCTGAGCACTCACTTAACCATGTAAGCTATCGTCAACTCTTCAGGATGCAAGTTTCGAATTTTCCAGTTTCATCTAAATAGTTTTTAGATAAAATTGACCCTTCTTTGTGACATACGCAGGGGTCTTTATTTTGTAGGTTCCTGCGCTAAAGAATGAGGAAAAAGGTTGGGTTACCCAAAAAAAAGAAGATCGATAACCTTGGCCTCCATATACATGTAAGTGCCTGAGGAGGAATCACTAAGCATGGGCGACAAATAAGTGGTA